>CAZEWU010000288.1:0-2202 GCA_964516155.1 uncultured Caldisericota bacterium | reverse complement strand
CTTTGGCGCCGGTTTCCATCTGGATATTCGGCGACATGCTCACCATGGCATCGGATTCCGCCAGAACGGACTCGGACGGATCAAGCTGCAGTTCGAGCAGAGAGTACGACGGCTGGTACATGATCTTGTACTGCATGGGTACCTCCTGTCAATTGGGCCCAGACTGATACATGCTGTCCCTGCATGCAGGGTACAGGCCACCGGCCTGTTGTCAAGCAGACTGCGGTATGTCCCGGACTGCTTGGCTCTGCCATGCACTGCGCTACAATGCTTGCGGAGGTGATGCCATGCAGCTGGAACTTGTGGCAATACAGAAGGATGAGGACCTGAACGTCGTCATTGGACAGACGCACTTCATCAAAAGTGTCGAGGACATTTATGAGGCGGTCGTGAACGCCGTTCCCGGCATCAGATTTGGCCTGGCGTTCAACGAGGCATCCGGCGTGTGCCTGGTGCGCTGCGCCGGGACGGACCAGCGTCTGATCGATCTGGCACGCGACAACGCCGTTGCCATCGGTGCCGGTCACATTTTTGTCCTGCTGCTTGGCAACGCCTTTCCTGTCAACGTGCTCAATGCGGTGAAGGCGGTCCCGGAAGTCTGCAGCATCTTTGCCGCAACGGCGAATGAACTGAAGATCGTGGTCGCAGACGATGGTACCGGCCGCGGCATCCTGGGCGTTATCGACGGCGAACGACCAAAGGGTGTCGAAGGCGACCGCGACGTAGCGGATCGCAAGGCGCTGCTGCGGAAGTTCGGCTACAAATTCTGAGAAAGCCAGGGGTGAAGCTAGAACCCCCGCGAGGTAAGGATGAAGATGAGCACTACCGTGCCGATCAGCCAGACACCCGTCGTCACCCCGCCAAGCACAAGAGATCTCTGCGCTCTTCGCCGGTCAAAGCCGGTCCCGCCGACGAGATCGAACATGTCCTGGGCTTCGCGTGCGAACAGGACTGCAAGCAGACCCAGCACGATGCCGGCAACCGGCACGAAGACCGACGCCAGGGCGAAATGCCAGGCAAGCGTCGCCAGCTCGGACTGGCGCTGCATGACGCTGCTCAGACGCACGTGTGCGGGATCGAAAATGGCATCGAGCGCCGGATCCTGTGGCGGGGGACTCTTCATTTCCGGCAGTCCCGCATCCGGAGCCCCGTTCTGCCCGGATACCGCTCCAGCGGCGGGACGCGCCTCTGGATGTCTGCTTCTGCGTTTTCTGGATCCCATATCCTTATCATACGAAATCATGCGGCAGAGTAAAGCTTCACCTGCAGTCCCGGGAGTGCCGCGATGACCAGCGTCGAACTCCTGGTAAAGGGATGTGCGCGCCGCGAAGGACCAGGTGTCTGGGATGCCTCGTCCAACGTCACCCTGGTGATCGACGGGAATACCGTCCTGCTCGTCGACCTGGGTTCCCCTGACCGGTGGCGGGACGTCCGTGAGGCACTGCAGCAGCACGGCCTTGTTCCGGAGGACATCAGCACCATACTCCTCACTCACCTGCATGTCGACCACGTCGGAGCGCTGAGCCTGTTCCCGCACACGCGCATCATCGTGCCGGAGGGAGTCGCCCAGGGCAGCAGGCTGCAGTTCTGCAATCCCGCCGCGATCCGTCCGTCGCCCGACAGTTTTGTCCTGCGCGTGCCCGGCCACACAGACAGCGACATCGCCCTGGGACTGCGTGGCGACGACGGACGAATCAGCATCGTCGCAGGCGACCTGTTCCCGACCAGCATCGACATCGATGCCCCGGATACGGCGCTGGACAGAGTCCTGCTGACCGCCAGCCGGAAGCGTGTCCTGGCGTTGGCAGACATGATCGTGACAGGGCACGGGCCGATCCTTGCGACCAGCCGCACAGACAGCGACTCGCTGCATGCCCGGGAGAGGGCCTGACGTCTGCGGCATCTGACGAACACAGCGGCCGGTCGCTCAGGCGACCGGCCGCTGTGTCTGTAAGGGCAATACTATGCTGTTACTTTGTTTCCGTCCCGATGTATGCTTCTTTCCAGTCTACGAAACCAACGCTTCCCTGGACAAAGTTCTTGATCTTGGGATTCACAAGGACAGGCTGGGTATAGAAGTAGATCGGAGAGATGGCGTAGTCCTTCATCAACGTGTCTTCAGCCAGGTGCATCGACGTAAGACGCGCGGCCTGGTCGCTCGTCGCCTTCTCTGCAGCGATGGCATCATCATACGTCTTGCTG
>CAZEWU010000287.1:0-2213 GCA_964516155.1 uncultured Caldisericota bacterium | reverse complement strand
AGGCGCTCACATCTGCAACAGGAGAGAAACTGGTTCCAGATACCCGTGAATGGAGTGCCGAGTATGCTTTGCGGCTTGGACAAATTATGGATCTGTTGATCAAGAGCGGGGTGAAACATGTGATTTGGCTTCAGTTGCCTGATATGAAAAGCGAACAGAACCAGAGACATGCGGTCGAGGTCAATCGTCTTGTTGCAGAGGAGGCGGCCAAACGGCCGCAGTTGATTTTGTTCGAAACAGCTCCGGTGCTGGCCCGCAAGCCTGGAAGATTTGTTTCTTATGTCATGGGCGGGGATGGTGCCGTAATCACGGTGCGTGACCCGGATGGTGTCCACCTCAGCTCGGACGGCGCGAAACGGCTTGCCCAGGCGATTGTCTCGGCTTATTGGAAATAACGATGATGGCTTTTAAACACTACCGCTTTTTTATCACGGCCGCAGTTGCGGCAATGCTGGTCGTTTCCGCTGGAGCCGAGTCCTCGTCGGTTCTAGGGGTGCGTATCGGCAAGCCATTGCGGGCGGAAGACCAGAAGAGGCTGCTCGAAGAGTTCAGCAACAATGGAGACGTTGAAGTCGCATTCCCTCTTGCGCTTCTGTACAAAGGGATCGGCCTCTTTTCGGAGAAGGAGTACGAAAAGGCTGTGCCTTTTCTTGAAGATGCCATTTCGCTCGACTCTTCTCTGGAGTCCGGATGGGAAGCCTTGGGATGGGCTTATCATCGGCTGGGGGAACACGAACTTGCGGTCGATTTGTGGACTCGGATGCAGCGGTTGATGCCGGAAAAACCGATGCCGTATAAGTTGCTTGCTCAGGCTTCCGTAATTGACAAGGAATGGGCAAAGGCGGATGAACACTTCCGAAAAGCGTTGAGTCTGGATTCGGATCAGTATGATTTGCGGTTCTGGTTCGCTCAAAATCTTCTGCATCTCGGAAAACATAAGGAGTCATTGCGGGTGGTTCGCGCGTTGGCGCGCGAGGATCCGGATCGGTTTGACGTTCAGATTATGTTGGCCCGCATGTTGACCTACCAGCAGGAATACGAGGAGGCGGCGGAGTGGTGGCATAAAATAACCGCCGAAATTCCTGATAATCCGGATTTGACCCTTGAACAGGCCAATGTGGAACTCCAGATCGGTGAAACGCAGAAGGCTGATGAGTTATGTGCGGAAATTCTCAAGGTCGACCCGACGAATCTCAGGGCGTTGAACATGAGGGCTGACCTTGCCGACATAAGCGATATGGGCCAGCTTTGCATCACACGTCTGCAGGAGCTTGTCGCGGCGACTTCCAATCTGCAGACCCGGGCAGGGTTGCGGATCCGCCTTGCATCAAGATGCAGAATGATCAACGAACGCAGCGCTGATCCGCCTTACACACAGGCTTACATAGTCGAGCAGTATGAAGAGGCGATCAAGGACGATCCTACCAACGCCGACAATATTCTCGTGTGCGCGGAAGTCTGCGTCGCACTCCGCCGGTACAGTCGTGCCAAGGAATTGGCTTTGGAGGTGCTGGAAAAGTTCAATCCGAACAACGTAAGAGCAAAGGATGTTCTTTACAGCGTAATGCTTTTCACCGGTCACTACGAGGAGGCTGACCAGATTCTGGCCGATCGATACTCCGGGTTCGAGAAGAACAGTCCGATGCGGTTGTACAAGCAGGCCAATCTTTTGATGGAGAAAGGGGAGTATGAGTCTGCTCTCAAGTTGCTGGATGAAATGGACCGCCGTACGCGCGGCGGATGTGTTTTCACATTGCTGTACCATCAGTTGACGGAGAGCGACTGGATTCCGCAGACGTCTGCCCGCAGACTTCATGAACATCTTTCGGCGTTGAAGGCGGAAGGGTTTGAAATTATTTCGCCTGATCAGATTCCCGCCGTCCTTCGGGATGCCGTGCGGACGAATCAAACCGTGGAGGTCATTGAACCGATGCCATGGCCGGCCAAGGTGGTTGATGGGATACGGTACTCCTTCACAGGAGAGCGTCGGAAGCAGCCTACAGCGTTGCCGGATGAAAAAAAGGTCAGGAAATATGTTGCCGTTACTTTCGATGACGGATCCCGTTCCGCGTTCAAACTTGGAACAATGGTGGCGCAGGAGTTCAATACCCGTTTCGGCATGTTCATCGTCACCGGTGAACAGGACGAATATGTGCCGTCGCAGGCAACCTGGAACGAGATTCGCGAATATGCCGCATCCGATGCCTGGGTCA
>CAZEWU010000286.1:0-2247 GCA_964516155.1 uncultured Caldisericota bacterium | reverse complement strand
CGATCCGGACAGGATCAGCACCGACATGTCATCGAAACGTTCGACGAGGGCATGTTCGGCGCGTTTGTCGATAGCGTTACCGTGTACTGTGAGAGAATGGTGTTTGCCCTGAAGGATGGGAGCGAACGGAGCGTGGCAGGGTAGGTCGTTTGGGTCAGCCCCGCATCAAGGTGTTTTGCCTTGGTGCGGGGCGCTTTTTTATGGGAAAGGGTACAGGAGTATACGCATTGGAGATGTTGGGGCATGAACAGGCTCCTTTGAGAAGATAGCAGCCTGTATTCCAAGCAACTTACTGGGGGTTAGTAGGCGGCTTGGCGTGCAGGCTGCAAGTTTTAGGTAAACATTCAAGTTTCAATACGTTATTTGAGATTGCAAGGTGGTTGTGCTACGTGGTATAATGAATGTATCTGAGACATAGGGGGTCTGCGTTATGGCTATTGATTATAAGCCCCTTTGGCATCTGTTGCTGGATCGGAACATGATGAGAAGCGAGCTTCGCAAGCAAGCGGGGATCAGCACTCGACAGCTCGCCAAAATGGGAAGAAACGAGGATGTTAGCACAGATGTGCTCAGGAAGATCTGTGCGGTACTGGGTTGTACGTTCGACGATATCGTGGAGATAACGCCTGATGAAGACATCTCTTTGATGAAGACGAAGTGACGGATAAAAAGCTGCAATTGGCATCCAAATGGCATAGAAATTTGCTATGCAGTATAACTTCCGATAAAAATTATTATCAGAAGATTCCAATCTGGGTATTGATGACGATTACGGTGGTTAACGTTGCTACGCTGTGGAAAGGAGATAGCAATGCAATCGAATTTTTCTTTTCTTGAAGCCTATTGGCCGGCACTTGCGCAAATTGGTAGTGCTGCGGAGAATTATCTCTACACTGACCCAAATGCATGCTTGTTCAAGCTCGGTATGTTTGGGGAGCGGCTGGTTCAAGAGATATTCACTTTTGAGAAGCTCGTCGATCCCAATGGTGATAACTCGCAGGCGGTGCGTATCAAGCTGCTTAAGCGTGAAGGATTACTTCCACAGAATATAGACGACATCCTGTACTCGCTGCGTACCAAACGCAATCAGGCTGTTCATGCGGATTATGCCTCTGTTGATGACGCAAAAACGCTGCTGAACATGACGTGGAATCTGGCCTGCTGGTTCATGGAAGTCTATGGCGACTGGGGCTATATCCCGCAGCCTTTCGTTATGCCCGAAAAGCAGCCGGAGGTCGACTATTCTGCAATCATCCATGAAAAGGAAGCAGAAATCGAACGGCTCACGAAGCGAATCGATGAAGTCACCACCGCCGCAAGCTCCGCAAGCGCAACGGAACGAGCTAAGCAAGCGGAGACTGTTTCGGAAAGTATGACGCTGACCGAAGCGGAAACCCGGTATCTGATTGATCAGCAGTTGTGTGCCGTTGGCTGGGAAACAGATACCAGCAACCTCCGCTATTCAAAGGGAACACGCCCGCAAAAGGGCAAGAATCTGGCAATCGCAGAATGGCCGACCGATTCTAACATTGGCAATTCCGGCAGAGCGGACTACGCGCTGTTCATCGGCTTGCACATGGTCGGTATCGTTGAAGCCAAACGCGCTATGGTAGATATTCCGTCCGTCATCGACTACCAATGCAAAGAGTATGCAAGCTTCATCAAGGCCGAGCATCATTGTTTTTGCCCTGAGCGGTTTGGCAAATACTATGTTCCTTTCATCTTTGCTACGAATGGACGGAAATACCTCGAACAGTTGAAATCAAAATCCGGCATCTGGTTTCAGGACGTTCGTGTAGCCATGAACATTCCCAAGGCTCTGCACGGGTGGATCAGCCCCGAAGGAATCATGACGTTACTTGTGTCCAATGTAGATGAAGCAAATGCGACGCTACAGAACACGCCCTATGACCTCTTGCGTGATCCTGATGGCTTGAACCTGCGCGAATACCAGATTCGTGCCATTGAAGCCACTGAGCAGGCTATCATCGAAGGAAAGAGGACTGCTCTGCTCTCAATGGCAACGGGTACAGGCAAGACGCGCACCATCCTTGGCCTGATCTATCGTTTTCTGAAGACGAAACGGTTTAATCGCATTCTATTCCTTGTGGATCGCACCGCATTGGGTGAGCAGGCACAGGATGTATTCAAAGAGGTCAAGATTGAGGATCTTATACCGATTTCTGATATATACAACATTAAGGAGATCGGCGAAAACACAGAAGACCGAAAAACGCGTGTGCAGGT
>CAZEWU010000285.1:0-2262 GCA_964516155.1 uncultured Caldisericota bacterium | reverse complement strand
GGTCTTTATTAAATTGCTTGAAATCCAGATGGCAATGCGCGTCAATTACCCCGTGTGCTGATTCATTCAACGACCTGATTCCTCCAGGAGCATCAATCGATTGATGGCGCTGACCAGAGCTTCCACCGATGCCATGACGATGTCCTCGCGAGCGGACTTGGCGCTGACTTTTCGACCCTTGTCGTCCTCAACGCCTATGACCACCTCGGCCAGTGCATCGGCTCCTCCGGTTATGGCCTCGATCCTGAAGTCGCAGAGGTGTATAGATGTATCGCTGTCAAGCAAGCGCTGCACGGCATTGACCGCCGCATCCACCGGCCCCACGCCGGTGCTCGCCAGCACCTTCTCCTTGCCCCGCACCATTGCCCTGACCGTCGCCGTGGGGGTTATGATGTTCCCGGTCATGACTGAGACCTCTTTGAGCACCACAGCCTGGCTGCCCTTGGCCACGTCTCCGATCACCACATCGGCGATGGTCTGAAGGTCGATGCTGGCAACCTGCTTTCCTTTGTCGCCAAGATCCTTGACCCTCGCCAGGATCTCCGAGAGCTGCTCTTCCGTGGGCTCAAAGCCGCCCTCTTCGAGGAATTTGGCCACGGCATGTCGCCCGGTGTGCTTGCCGAGAACGATGCGCCGTTTGTGGCCCACCATCTCCGGGGTCATGATGCCTGGCTCAAAGGTCTTGCTGTTCTCGATAACGCCGTGGCTGTGAATGCCGCTCTCGTGCGAGAAGGCATTCTCGCCCACGATCGGCGCGGTCATGGATATCTTGACCTCGGAGAGCCTTTCCACCAGCCGGGCCGTCTCCACCAGGTATTCGGTCTTGATGCTGGTGCGCGCTCCGTAGATGGCGTGCAGGCTCATCACCGTCTCGGCGAGATTGGCATTTCCGGCGCGCTCGCCCAGGCCGTTCACGCAGACCTGCACCTCGCGCGCCCCCGCCTCGACGGCAGCAAGACTGTTGGCCACTGCGAGGCCGAAGTCGTTGTGGCAGTGCACGTCCACGACCATGTTCACCCGGTCGCAAATGTCCTTGACAAAACGGTAGAACGATGACGGGACCGCGACACCGACGGTATCCGGGATATTGATGATGTCGCAGTGCGCGCCCTCCACCGCCTTAAAGATCCTGTGCAAAAACTCGGGCGACGTGCGCGTGGCGTCCATTGCCGAGAAGAGGCAGGTTCTGCCGTTTTCTTTTACAAACTCAACCGTCTCGACGGCACCGGCTACAATCTCGTCGTGGCTCAGCTTTATGGTATGAGCGATCTGAATGTCGGAGGTGGGAACGAAGACATGCACCATGCCCACATCGGCATCAAGGCACGCCTGGGCGTCTTTCTTCACGATTCTGGAAAGACCGCAGACCTGACAGTTGAGGCCGGCCCTGGCAATCTGCCGGACGCTGTCGAATTCGCCCTTGGAAGATACCGGAAAACCAGCCTCGATGACATTTACACCGAGCTTATCAAGCTGCCTGGCGATCATGAGCTTTTCGTCCGGGGTGAGAGACACGCCCGGAGTCTGTTCGCCGTCACGAAGAGTTGTATCAAAAATGCGGACCTGTTCACCAACAAGCGAGCGAACGTCGTAGAAGACGATTCCCCACAAAGGTTTCTTGCGTCATACTCTGAAATTGACGCTTGTACTATAAAACACTTGCCGATTCCGGCTGGCCGGGGGCAATTAATCGAGCAGAGCCATTAGATAATATTCAGATTCGAATCGGAGTATGTGCTACCAAAAAGCTTAATATTATGAAGAAACAAGTAGGTTTCCGTTGGGTCGGTCGAAATACACTCCATCTTGGCTGTCAGGAATGCTCCATGAGAAGCGGTCGAAATCGTCCTTAACCAGGAAGAAGGATGCCTGAAGTCTGAACAGCAAGCTCATGAGATCGACCCGGCTCATAACACCTGAAGCCTGGCGGCTTTATCCGCTTTCAACCAGGCATCCGTTCTTCAATACGAACACCTCGTGCGCCATGTTCCTCATCACCTCGGGCTGATGCGAGACCAGCAGATACCCGAGGCCCAATTTTTTCTGCAGTTCTCGAAGCAGGCTCAAGACATGCGCCTGCACGGAGACGTCCAGCGCCGAGGTCGGCTCATCCAGAATCATCACTCTCGGTTCGAGCAGCAAAACTCTTGCCAGGGCAATCCTCTGGTTCTGCCCGCCCGAAACCTGGCCGGGATAGCGGCAGAGCAATTCTTCGGACAGGCCCACCGTGTGCAGGATGTCCAGGGTTCTCTCCTGCCATTC
>CAZEWU010000284.1:0-2271 GCA_964516155.1 uncultured Caldisericota bacterium | reverse complement strand
AATGCGAACAGATATTACAGTCAAGCGGCGATCAATCGACTTGCCTTCAAATCGCTGAAGCAGCCTTCCTCATCGGTAATAGTCTGGTTGCTCGCAAGGTAGCATCTTCGTTACTTCGTGATCCAGTGATGAATTTACCTGCAAGGAAGTATCAAAAGCGCCTCTGCCAAGACATTCTTGTCGGTAAGATATCTATATGATGTGGTGGCGTTCCTCTAATAGCGATAAAGCGAAAGCTGACATGTCATCCATCGCGTCTTTTCGTCTAACGCCGATTTGTCGGTTCCGGCGGCCTCACGGCCGCCTCCACCCAACTTCACATCCCGTCACGCGGTTTGCAATAAACGCAAACCGCGCGCCGGGACGTGAAGTTCGACAAAACGGAACGTTAGACGAAGCCCGCCCATATGTTTCACATTTAGAGCAGGCGGGCTGGCGGCTATTCGCCCGACTATTCGTGGGCGGGCGGTTTGACTTTCTTTTATCGACCCACGCGTATAGAACTCCATACACTCGGTTGGCCATACGGAGGAACTTCACGTGAAAATAGCATCCATTGGCGTTCGGAATTTTAGGCTGCTAAGAGACTTCAAGGTTCGTCTCGAAAATGAACTGTCACTCGTAATAGGAAAAAACAACACAGGAAAGACGTCACTGCTTGCTGCATTGAGTAAGTTCCTGGGGTCAGGTGATTCCAAGCAAATCGCTTTCGACGACATCAGCACTGACCAAAGGATATCTCTTCGCGATCTTCTGACGGCTGCCGACGACGCAGAGGAGGACAATATCCTCTTTTCAGTCGGGCTTGAACTGACTATTAACTACGACAGCTCAGATGATCTGTCGACCGTCTCGAAGCTAATCACGAACTTAGACCCCGCCGACACTACGATTGTCTTGGACTTCTCATTCGAGTTGGTAGGGAAACGACTAAACGATTTACGTCGCAAATGGCAGGATTGTGGCGGTGGCGATACTGCTGCTGCAGATTCATTCCTTAGGCAGAATTGCGTAGAGGCCCTTGGCAAACTGAGGAGACGCAGCAAGAGTACCGTCTATGGAGGCCATGACATTGACTTGGACAGCGAGAAGCTCTCGCTAGAGGATATCATCGCATTCAGATATGTAAGTGCACGCCGTGACGTCACCAATAAGGACAATGACCAGACTCTTTCGGCCCAGGCCGCCAAGTTATATAGGTCTCTATCGGGAGACTCAGCAAACGAGGCCACGGTTGAAGCGTTCAAGAATAGACTGCGAGAGGCAGACGTCTCCTTCAGCGCCGCCTATGAGGACATCTTCAAGGAACTGATTGCTAAAGTGCACGCCTTTGGTGGTGTACGGGTCGGTGAGTCTGCTATCAAATTCGCCTCGACTTTACAGCACCGCGACATCTTATCAGGTAACACCACGGTCATGTATAACCAAGCTGGTTGCGAGTTGCCCGAACACTACAACGGGCTGGGATACATGAATCTTATCAGTATGATTTTTGAGATAGACCTTCTCATGAAGGATTTTCGGAAGCCGCATGCGGGGTCTGGTGCGGAACTGAACCTTCTGTTTATCGAGGAGCCAGAAGCACATACGCATCCGCAAATGCAATACGTCTTCATCAAGAATATTCGCAAGTTGCTCGCAACTGTTGGTGAAGCGCTCCCATCCATGCAAACAATACTCAGCACTCACTCGGCGCATATCGTGGCACAAGCGGATTTCGACAGCATCAAGTACTTACAGCGCACCGGTCAGCAGGTCCAAGCAAAGAACCTACGCGATTTGGAAGGGCTCTTCTCAGGAGAAGAAGTGGAGAAGCGTCGCTTTCGATTCCTTAAACAATATCTGACGCTTCACCGCGCTGAACTGTTTTTCGCAGATAAGGTGGTACTGATCGAGGGGGACACGGAGCGGATACTCCTACCTGCCATGATGAAAAAGATCGACCAAGCGGGTATTCCAGACAATGTTGCACCGCTGCTTTCTCAAAATGTGTCGGTCGTGGAAGTGGGCGCCCACTCCCAGGTCTACGAGAAGTTCATCGAGTTCCTTGGGCTCCGAACGCTGATCATTACCGATATTGACAGCGCCTACGAAGAAGACACTGCTGATGGCAAGAAAGCGCATCCATGTCGCCCCGATGCTGATAATGCTGCCATCACTTCGAACTGTTCACTTCTTTTCTACCACGGGAAAACGAGAACAGATCTCCAATACTTCGTGACGCTGAGACCAGAAGGAAAGGTATGTGCTAAGAGGGATGGCGTTTGGAGG
>CAZEWU010000283.1:0-2273 GCA_964516155.1 uncultured Caldisericota bacterium | reverse complement strand
ACCGAAGCCCTTGAGCCGCAGCGCCAGCTCACGTCCGACAGCGCCAAGCCCAACGATCCCGAACGTCTTGCCTTTGAGAGAAATGCCGGACGACCGGGGCCATCCGCCAGCGCGCGTCGCGTCCACCGCGGCCGTGATACCGCGGGCAAGATCAAGGGCAAGCCCCAGCGCCAGCTCGGCCACCGAAACGGAATTGGCTCCCGGCGTGTTGGTCACGACGATGCCGCGACTCTTCGCCGCCGCCAGATCGATCGTGTCGAAGCCGACGCCGTACCGCGCAATGACCTTGAGGCGGTCGGCGCCGGTCAGCGCCTCAGCCGAGACCTCGTCCACCCCGGCGATATATCCGTCTACACCATGAAGCATCTCTTTCAGCTGAACAGCTGACAGATGCTTGCCGGTCGTGTTATAAACAACCTTGCCCACAGACGACTCCAGCAACTCCTGGACCTTCGGGTCTCCCTGCCGGAAGGACGTCGGCGAGACAAGCACAGTACATGTCTTGAGATCCATTATTTCACCCCCTGCACGCCTTTCCAGCGTGGATTGTCCTGCACGGCCGGACCATTCCCGGTGTGAACGACGATCTGATGGAACCCATAGGTCTCGATCGTTTTGTAGTCGTGTCCCGCGTTGCCCGGATAGATGAAATAAGTGACCAGATCGTGATTCAGATCTGTGTTGACCGACCGGTGCGCCCAGCGCGGAGCGACATACAGGACGGTCCCGGGATGGAACCACTGAACGTCGCATTCCCCTTCGGGCGTCTCCATGACCATGCAGCCGCTGCCGCTGATGCAGTAGTAGATCTCAGCTGTCGCAATAACGCTGTGAAAATGTCCCTTGGTCATATAGTACTCGTTCCCGACCAGCCCGGGGTGAACGACTGAAATGCCCGAGATCAGCTCGCCCGAGACCTCGGGGCGACGGATCTCAAAGACTTCGTACAGCAGCTTGTCTTCTGCGGCAAGCATGGCGCTGTAGGCGTTCTCATCCTGGAACATGCCGCGCATGGAGGTCAGGCGCCTCTCAATATGATTATCGCACCGTGACGGGCGGATCTCGCCCGCTCCCGGCAATGTAAACGTAAATGGTTTGTCCGACATGATGCAAGCCTCCTGCTTGTTCAGTTCTACAGTCATGATCTCTTACACAAGCGCGAGCCGGCGGGTAACGTTTCCCCCGGTCATGCCCGCGACCTGCTGTTCCGTCGCACCCAGACGCATCAGCCTCTCCCGGACTGATGCAAAACAATCTGCAAGACACGTCCCCTGCTCCCACATATCGCCGACCATATCTGTGCCGACACACACAGAACCGGTCAGGCCTTGGCGCACCATGAACGCGATCAGCGGCCAGACATGCGTTTCCGGCTGGTACTGCGGGCGCAGAAACGTGTCGTACTCCAGGGCCGCTCCGGCCTGCACAAGTTCACGATGCAGACCGCTGTCCGGCCGTTTGTCCACATGACAGAGGATGATACGCCGTCCCACGCCGCGCCGTTCAAAGAAGGCAAAGATACGATCGGCATCCGCGCCACGCTGCGTATGCACTTCGATCGCAGCTCCGGTGCGCAGCGACGCCTCGGCCGCCGCATCCAGCAGGCCCATGGGACTGCCGGCCAGCGTCTCCTCACAGGCCACCTTGATGAAGCCGGCCCGCACGGGATGCCCGGATGAAGCCGTTTCCACCGTACTTACCATGAGCTCGTGCATGAAGATCTCAGACGCCTGCTGCAGGGAACACCGCCAGGGAATGCTGTCGATCCCACGGTAATAGAGACGCCGATGGAACCCGGTCGCCGCAACGACGGCAACGCCGCATGCCGTGGCAAACGTGAGAAGCTTCGCAGCGTTACGTCCGCAGAACAGCGGCTGGCAATCGACGATCGTGTGTCCGCCGGCACGCCGGAAGGCCGCCAGCTGTCCTGCGACAGCGGTGGTATCCGTGACATGCGGCGCACCGCTGACGACACCGCGTGCAGGACTGACCCACAGATGGCTGTGAGCGTCCGTCACTCCCAGTTCCGCCGGAGTCATCGGCCCGGTCACGGTCATGACGGTCCCCTTCCTGTACGCGTCTGTCGTCGTCATAACCAGTTCCTTACGCCGGCTCTCCGAAATCTGAGGCGAAGAGTGTGGTCATCGCTTCCATGGCCGCAGTCTCATCAGCGCCTTCAGCGGTCACGGTCACAGAAGCGCCGTGCTCTGCGCCCAGCGACAGCACCGACAGCAGGCTCTTGGCATTGACCTGTTTCTCGCCATGCCGGACTG
>CAZEWU010000282.1:0-2277 GCA_964516155.1 uncultured Caldisericota bacterium | reverse complement strand
GCTCGATGCTGACCTCTTCGCCCGCGCCTGGTTCGGGAATGATGTCGGCCTTTGCCTCGGAGCTCGCCTCCTTGATGGAGTTGCCGACAACATAGTACTTTTCGATCGCCCCGAAAATCGCGTTCTTGGGAGCGACGAAGAACTTCGTCTCCCGTCCGTACGTCGCAAGGAGGTAATCCATGAGTTCTATGTTGGTCGGATCGCTGAGGGCGATGCTGATGACACCCTCCTCCCGCTTGAAGGCCACGAACCCGTAGCGCTTGGCCCGTTCCTGATCCACCATTGCAAGAACGTCCGCTGAAATCTGCTCTGCCATGACATCCACAAACGGCATGTGCCACTGCTCGGCAAGCACCTGAGCCTTGATGTCGTCATTGATGAACCCCTGATCAATGAGGATCTTGAGCAGAGGCTCATTCGTGTGCTGCTGGACCGCGATGGCGCCGTCCAGGGCCTGCTGGGTGATATACCCTCGCGTAAGCAATATGCTTCCTACTGACCGTCTGTCTTCCACGTGTCCCCCGCTTTTACAACTTGACGATCCTGGAGCCTTCGCTCCCGCACCTGCTCAGCAATTCGTCACTGTCACGGAAGCCCGGAGACGATTCGCCGACCTCCTGCAGCAGCTGTGCGGCCTGCTGCGTGTTTCCCTGTCCCAGCTGAATGACGGCGGCCTGATATTTCAGGACCGTCCGGACATCGTCCGTCACGTTCGACTGCCGGACGGCGCGGTCCAGTTCGCGGGAAGCCAGCTCGGGCAATCCCAGGCGAACAAACGAAAGGGCCATTGGAATAAAGAACCGTGGATCTCCGCCGCCGCGCACTGTCGCTGAACTGACCGCAACAGCTTCTTCGTACCGTCCCCCGGCATAGGCGCTCCATGCCGAGACGAGACGCTGTTCTGCCGAACCGGTCGAGAGCCCCGCAGTCTCGGCTGCCGCCTTGTCTACCATGCCTTCAATGTCGGTGGGGGCGATCTGTGAGAGCGCCGAGACATCGGCGATGCGGTCGTATTCACCGCAGGCAAGAATTGCTTCCAGCGCGTGCTGGACCGTGTCCTGGTCTCCGGGATGCACTCTGATCGCCGCGATAAACGAGGCCGCCGCCATGTCGCGCACTCCCAGCTGCTCGGCAGCAAGCCCAAGTCCGTATCTGCTCTCAAAGTCCATCGGAACAAGGTGCGACAGGCGGTCCAGCAGGAACCGGGCGTCCGTCACCTCCTGCCGGTGATCGACCAGGTACTGGATCAGGTATGCGCTGTCGCCGATGTCGTGCTCCTTTGCCATCAAGCCGATCAGTTCCGTGTATTCGGGCATGTTCGGCGTCCCGAGGACCAGCAGGGCCTGCAGGACCTTGCGGCGTACCGCGGGACTGACGGCGTTGGTCAGAATGCGACGCAGGATAGCCGTCTTCTCTGCGCTGAGCGTCACATGCTGAAAGAGCGCTTCATTGCCGATAAACGTCGTTTCGTCGACTCCCGTCCGCCCAAGGCGCTCCACAACAGCAGCTTCAAGCGCCGGCATGCTCACCATGGAAGGGTTTTCCATCACACGGTCGACAAGCTGATCCAGCACGCCCAGGTCTGCCGCCGCGGCAAGGACCTGACGCGTGCAGGCGTCTTCGGACAGGCAGTGTTCGAGCACCTGTATCAGTTGATGCACGAGGCCTTCGGCAGACACGGAACTCTCCGCGGCATGCCGTACCATGGCAAGCTCCTCGCGCACATATGCATCCATATCCCCTTTCTCGAGAAAGAGCTCCGCCCTGTGCCTCCGAAGTCCGGCGGGCATGTCCCCTTCGCTTCCTGTGAGGATCACAGCCGCGATCTGCGGGTCGTGAATGTCTATCCGCGCACCCTGTTCCATGGCCTCCTCGATCACCAGGAAGGGCAGCCGACGATATCCGCTGCGCTGCAGCCATGCGAGCAGGTCACGTATGGCCCGGGGGTCCTGCGGATTGTGAAGGAAGTTGAAATACAGGACGCCCAGTGTCAGAGGAATGCTCATCTCGCCGGCTTCAGAAAGATGCTGCATCAGGGTATCCTGATCCCCGCCGCCATGTCTGATGCCGTCCAGGACGGCAATAAGACGCGCTTCCACGCTGTCTGTTTCCGCGCTGCGCGCGACATCGACACCCGTGGACGGCTCGCGAGGCTGAACATGTTCAGGGCCAGGCTCCTGTTTCTCCCCCGTGGATGCCGCCTGCAGCTCCTCGGGGGACAGAACGCTCAGTCCCGCAGCCTCTGACGATGCGGGAGCGCGGACAGCCGGTGGTGCC
>CAZEWU010000281.1:0-2279 GCA_964516155.1 uncultured Caldisericota bacterium | reverse complement strand
ACAGGTGACTCCCGAAGACGCGCAATTGGGCTATTTTTCCGGCAGGAGCGGCTTTTGGCACGAAGATGTAAGTCGTTATACCTGCATTCGCTGCGAGGCCGGCGAGGCTTGATCCTGCATTGCCGGTAGTTGCAGCTGTAATGATGCCGATGTTCAGTTCTGCAGCTTTTGCTATGGCGATTGCCGAAGCACGGTCTTTCAGGGATGCCGTCGGATTGCGCCCATCATCTTTGAACCAGACATGATCGAGCCCCAGTTGCGGACCAACGCGGCGACTTGCATACAATGGAGTCCAGCCGATCTGGAGGGTCAGGGAGGCAGGACGGGCTTTGATGGGCAGCGCAGCAAGGTAACGCCACATGGATAAATCACGATTGGTCCTCAGTGCCTCTCGGTTAAGTTCCCGCCGCATTTTCGCGTAATCGTACAGCACTTCCAGAATGCCGTCGTTTCCGCACCTGGGGCAAACGTACTGCGTTTCGGATGGGGCGTACTCACGCCCGCATTTCATGCATCTTAACAAGTGAACTGAAGACATGTCTTCCCCCTCAATGCACAAGCGGACAGGACGTGCATTGAGTCCTGTCCGCTCAGGTAATCTGTTCTGCCCGGTTATTCCGGCAGACAGCTCTCAGTCATGAGCGATCCTGGTACCGGTCTCGCCGGCGATGGCACGTTCAAGTGACTCAGGATTTGTGATAAGGGCTTCTTTGCCTCCCTGCTCAAGGAACGCGATAGCTGCCTTGATCTTCGGCAGCATGGAGCCCTTGGCAAATTGGCCCTGCTCCATATAGTTTTTTGCTTCATTTATGGTGATCCGGTCAAGTCCCTTCTGATCGGGTTTGTTAAAATTGATATAGACTTTTTCAACTGCTGTGCTGATAACAAACAGATCCGCATTCAGGTTATTGGCAAGAAGACTCGAGGCATAATCCTTGTCAATGACCGCGGCGATGCCTTTAAGATTCCCCTGGTCATCTTTTATGACGGGAATCCCGCCACCTCCGGCCGCAATAACGATGAATCCGGCACTGACAAGGCTTCGAATGGCGTCAAGTTCGAGAACCTGAATTGGCATGGGAGAAGGAACAACACGACGCCAGCCACGGCCGGCATCCTCGACAACGTTCCACTTCTCTTTGTGTATTTTTTCCTGGATCCCTTCCTTGGTGTAGAACGAGCCAACAGGTTTGGACGGGTTCTTGAAAGCGGGATCATTTGGATCGACAAGGACCTGTGTTACAACAGTGACAGCCTCTCTGTTGATGCCACATCTCAGGAATTCATTGTGCAGAGCTTGCTGTATCTGGTATCCGATTGCGCCCTGAGTATCAGCTCCACAGGAATCGAGAGGCACGGGGTGCAGACCGGCGGCTTTCTCGGCAAGTTCCGAACGCAGGAGGATAAAGCCGACCTGAGGTCCATTGCCGTGCGTTATGACGACGTCGTATCCCTGACGGACCATGCCGGCGATGTGCCGTGAAGTTTCCACGACGGCATCATACTGATCGGCGACACTCTTGTGCGATTCGTCCTTGATAAGGGAATTTCCCCCGATGGCAACGACCGCTACTCTAGACATATGCTTGCGTCTCCTTTGACAAAAGCGTCGTTGTTGTTACATCGTCAGTGCAAGAATGGCTTTGACGGTATGCAGTCTGTTCTCTGCTTCGTCATACACGACCGAGTGAGGGCCGTCAATAACAGCATCGGTGACTTCGTAATTCCGGTCGGCAGGAAGCGGGTGCATATAGATGGAATGTTTATTCGTCAACGCGAGCCGGCGTTCGTCGAAGATCCAGCTTGTGTACTTCTTGGCGATTTCCTGTGATTCTTTGAGATCGCGGGTCGTCATGAAGCATCCCCATGACTTCGCTTCCACGACATCAGCGCCTTCCATTGCTGCATCCATATCGTTTGTGACCTCAAATTTGACTCCGGCTTCTTCAGCATTTTTGCGTGCAATTTCAAGAGCTTCTGGCTGCAGTTGGAATTCCGGGGGCATGGCAAGCGTAACGTCCATGCCGAACCGCGGCATCATCATAACGGAGCCCTGCGCACAGGACAAAGGCTTGGCATAGCTTGGAGCATAGGCCCAGCTCATAACGAACTTACGCCCACGGACTTCGTTGTGAAATTTTTCCTTGACGGTCATGATATCCGCCATCATCTGACATGGATGGTCGAAATCGGATTCGAGAGAGATAACCGGGATATCGGCATACTTGGCAATGTTGGTCATGTACTTGTGCCCGACGCCGAGGTAAATGTCGTCACGG
>CAZEWU010000280.1:0-2280 GCA_964516155.1 uncultured Caldisericota bacterium | reverse complement strand
CGAAAAAACGACTGTTCGACCTCATGCGGGTCGTACAGGGTGCTGCTGTCGCAGCGCCGGTGTCTGTCGGGGACGTCATCGTTCACGATCCTCTCGGGCTTGGAGTCGACCTTATCGCTACACGGGCGGTGCGCAAAAAGTGACCGGATTATTGTAACTCTGCCCGGCCGGGCGCTCCAAGGGAGGATTTCCACGCTGCAGCAGTCATGACTGTTATGCCCATTGCCGTCATGTCCCGGATGTTCGCCTGCTGAATGTCGTCCGATTGCGATGCCGTGGCATCTGAGAGAACGGTCGTCGCGTAGTCAAGAGAAAGGGCATCGCAGGCTGTTGCTCTGATGCAGTTTGGTGTCTGGACGCCCGTAAGAACGAGGTTATGGACAGCGGATCTGCGCAGCAGGAGATCCAGGTCGGTTGCAAAGAAAGCAGACCACCGTGTCTTGACGACAATCAGGTCGTGTGGTGCAGAGACTGCAAGCAATTCCGGCGGTTCTTCTGCTCCCGGCGTCCCGGCAACAAGGAATCCTCCTGTCTGTGTGAAGAGCATATGCCTGCTCTGGTCAACATCAATGCCTGTGGCCCTGTGACTGCGTTGCACATGAATGACGGTCATGCCGGCAGACCTGGCAACCGGGATGACGGCGGCAATAGTCCGGACAATAGCAGGACCGCCTGTAACGAAGAGCGGGGAGGATCGATCCAGAAAGTCGTGCTGCATATCAATGACAAGCAGAGCAGTATCGGCACAATTCATGATTCCTCCTCTGGTTCTCTAATTTCGTTTCCAGTATAGCGGTCTTTTTCGGGTATGTCTGTACATCATGCTGCAGCGTCTTGCAGTTTTGGGACGTCTCGTTATAATTCGCTTACCGAAGAAAAGCTGAAGAGGTGTTCCTTTGCCCTTTCAGGAGAGGAGTCGTATGGTTCTCATTAATGGAGGAACGATTCTTACTGTTGCGGATGGTGTCATCGAAGGCGGGGCGGTCCTGCTCGGTGATGACGGCAAAATCGCCGAGGTCTTTCACGATCATCCGGATATCTCTGGTGTGGCTGTTGTCGACGCGTCGGGAAAGTTTATCACGCCGGGATTTGTTGATGCGCATACTCATCTTGGGATCTGCAATCTGGAAGTTGGAGAGATAGGCGAAGATGAAAATGAGATGACCAATCCTGCCACACCAGGTTGCAGAGCTATCGATGCTGTTTATATCTGGGATTCCGGTTTTCAGGATGCTTTGTCGGATGGCGTTACGACGGTGTTCACCGGGCCGGGAAGCGGCAACGTCGTCGGTGGGCAGAGCATTGTCATGAAGACGGCGGGCTGCTGTATCGAGGACATGATCCTTCTGAATCCTGCCGGCCTGAAAACTGCTTCCGGCGAGAATCCGAAGCGTGTCTACAAAGCAAAGAATCAACTCCCGAGTACACGTATGGGAACTGCCAAAGTCTTGCGGGAACAGTTGGCAAAGGCGCGGGATTACAAAGAACGCCGTGCCGGCAAGGAACCGCCTGCTCCGGATCTTGACATGGAGGTTCTGTGCAGGGTCCTGGACCGTGAAATCCCGCTGCGTATGCATTCTCACCGGGCGGATGATATGATGACGATGGTGCGCATTCGCGACGAATTTGGCGTACGCATGGTTATTGAACATGGGACGGACAGTGTGCGCATTCGTCATGAACTGGCAAAGGCCGGCGTCCCGGTTATCTGTGGACCGTTGCTCGACGTCTCGCCCAAGGTTGAGACAGCGTCTTCTTCCTTTAAGACTCCGCACTTGCTGCATGAAGCAGGTGTTCTGGCCGCCATCATGACGGATCACCCTGTTGTTCCTGTTGAGGCGCTCCGGCTGGAAGCCGCTATTGCCGCCTATGAAGGTGGCGCGGGAGAACAGGAGGCGCTTGAATTCATTACGATCAATCCGGCAAAGATCCTTGGCCTTGAAAACCGTCTGGGCAGTATCACGAAAGGGAAAGACGCCGATGTGACCATCTGGAACGGGCATCCCTTCAAAGCAAGCAGCATTGCAGAGAAAACGTTTGTCAACGGGAAGCTTGCCTGGGAGGTGAATGCATGATAAAAATCATGGCACAGCATCTTTTTGATGGAACGAAGATAGTGGAACATGCAACGATCACTGTTGATGGAGAGCATATTGTCTCTGTCGATACCGCCGATCAGACTGGCGACGGTTCGGTATTGACTGCCGCGTGGGTATCGCCTGGATGTATCGATCTTGGTTCCGGCATTGGTCTCAAAGAAGAATCTCTTGGTTTTGAGGG
>CAZEWU010000279.1:0-2281 GCA_964516155.1 uncultured Caldisericota bacterium | reverse complement strand
GGATTCTCTTGGTGGTGACAACTGTCCAGTCCAACATCATTTTACACGAACATGCAGGTTGTCACCGTTCTCTCTGGCGAGGATCGCCGAATCCACCCTCATCGACGAGACAACACCAGCGACATCTCCCGATAGCTACTGCAAGTCGAAGTACTTCCCTGCCTGCTGCTCCACATTGTCCAGCAGCTTCCTGCCTACCACCGTGTCGAATGGGTGCGCGCGTGAGAAGATCTCGTCGTAATACGCGAGCGGGAACATCTTCCTGATACTTGGTGCGTAGGCGGTTCCATTCTCCGGAAGTTGATACCCTGTTACGGTGTAGCCCCGTTGAGAAGCTGTGGCTACCAGCGCAATTGGGCAGCTCATGCCAGCTCCCGCGACCAGCTGTCTGTTCTCCGAACGATATTCCTGCCAGAAAGCCCACAGATAGATGTACATCTTGTTGTCCTTGATCTCGCTTCCAAAGAGGCTGTAGGCGCAGAACATGGTCCCGCCGAAACCATGCTGTAGAATCTTCTTCTGCAGGTAGGCATAGAGCTCTTTCCCACTCACGCCTGCCGGTAGCCTTGTTGTGGCAGAGATATTTCCCGTGCTGTCCGTTATGACCAGCCGCGAACGGGCCAAGTCCTTCAGATTCAGATACACGACGCTGTCGTTCGCCTTTTCCTGCCGATTGACGAAGGTCATCTCATCGGCATTGAGGACGATTTCACTTCTGACGTTCGCGCCCTTGATCAAGGTTCTGTCTCCCGACTTCCTGTTGAGCACGAAGATGTCTCCATCATCGAGTCTTGCCACGAGGTATTCATCAGAAACGACAACATAGTCGGAGATGTAGTCATGGCTTTCCACAATGCCGACGTCCGTGAAGTCACCCGGTGTCGCTACTGGGGCAATCACGATCCGTTTGTTGTACGCGTAGACTATCTTGCTGTCCGGCGTGATGGTATAGGTGCCGATAGATCTCGGGTCTGATGAGTCCGTGTACTGATCGATGAAGACTGACTTTAGAGTCATGGTCGACGGGTCGTAGAACCACGCCTGATCTCTTGTATCACCATTAGCCATGACTTCTGACACACCAAACCCGACAGAACCATTATCCAGCGCCCACAGTTGCCATATGCCAGCAGGCTTCAGCGAAGTTGCGGAAATGTCCTGCAGCGTGCCATCGTTCAAGTTCACCCGGATGAGTTTCGTTCCTGCGGCCCCCTCTCGAAAGACGGTAGAAGAGCCGCTGACCACCATCTCCTCACTCCGTATGACCAGATAGGCGTAGTCGCCTTGGAGAAGAGTCTCGTTGAACACCGTGAAAACAGTGGCGTCGGGCGAGACCTTCTCACCCCAGTTGTAGCCAGGGAGCAACTTGATCAGCTTATTGGTGCTTCTGTTGATGGCGAAGCACTCAGACGGGATCTCGCCTGGGTCTTCCATGACCTGAAGAAGCACCCAGCTGTCATTCATCTGCACATCCAGAATCCTTGCCCACTTTCTGTCGATGAAGGTTGAGTATTCCGGTCTCCCACTCCGGGCATCGCAGATCACCAGATGACTGGTGTTCGCTGCCCCGAAGTCGTTGACGATGATCTTCCCCGTTCCGGTCGCATAGGCGACGTGCCCGTTGCAGACTGCAGCGGCAGAGACCGCAGAAAACTTGCTTGTGACCTGCTTGAAGTTCAGGGAGGAGAAGGCCACCACTCGGGGCATGAGGAGTCTTTCCTGCTCCTGCTCGAATGCTATCGAAAGGTGTTCGTCATATCCGAACTCCTTTGTCGTCCCACTCCATCGGTAGGCCTCAACCGTGATCTTCTCGGTCACGGTCGGATCTGAAGGACTCTTGTCGATGGTGTACTGGTAGATGACCCGTTTCCCTGTGCCATCATCCACAAACTGCAACTTCACTTCATGCTGGACGGATGCCCCCTTGCTGAAGACCTTCGGGAGCGACAGCGGCATATTCTTGTCCACAATGTTAGCGACGCGAAGCTTTCCTTCTTCCAGCTGGCAGATAGTGTAGTCTTCAGTGTAGGCCCCGCCCGTTTGCAGATCGACAACCGCTTCAGGAATGGAATCACCGTCCAAATCGATAGTCTGGTCGATGAAGGGCTCTCCCCTCTCTCCAATGGTCGTAATATTGGGAAAAGCCCTCTTTAGTGTTGCGGTCAATTCTCCCATGTCATAGGAGACGTAGTCACCATACGACAGGGAGTCTATGAGCCAGGCACCGTTCTTGCCGGTGTTCCCCACCCAAAGCACGATGGGAATCTTCCCGGCATTGCCT
>CAZEWU010000278.1:0-2283 GCA_964516155.1 uncultured Caldisericota bacterium | reverse complement strand
ACGGACCGCTCGATGCCTGCAAGAACGCCCTTGCGAACATCGTGAAGTTCAATATCCTGTCCTATTCGGAAAAAGCGCTCGCGAGCGCGTCATCCGCCGAGGCCGTTGCTTATGTTGAAATAGAATCCAAAGGAAAACATCGTTTCGGCATAGGAACAGGGACGAACATAACGATGGCCGCGATAAAGGCGGTCGTCAGTGCGGTAGGAGGAATGCTCTGATCCCGTCACGGACTATGCGCTCGGCCAGGTACGCCACACCGTCGGGGAGAGATTGTCGGCCATTGTCCAGACGCTATACTCACAATCAATGACGCGATAGACGGCGACGGAGTCTTTTCCTTTCTCTTTGATGATCGCTTTGAGAAATTCGCGATTAGCAATAATCTCCTCGACAAGGACCTGGCTGCCGGTGAGCATTGCGCCGCCACGCACGCGCATCTGCATATTGGTCTTAGGATCGTAAAAACAGATCTCAACGCGAGGATTTTTCTCTAATTCTTTATGCAGGTTCTTGAACGTCCCTGTGTGGAAGACAAGCCCTTTCGTATCTGCCTTATAGAGCCACATCCCACGCACATGCGGCCTGCCATTATCACAAGTGGCCAGGTGACAGGAAAGATTGTTATTGATGAATGAAATGACATCGAGCATGGGTATCCCTCCTAAAAATGATCATGACTATACCAAGAAAACGCGCTCCATACAAAGTGAACAGCCATTCGCTACGGAACATCGCATGCAGCAAACCTCAGGGCCTTCCGATATCTCTGCGTCCGGACAACAGCAGTGGTCCCGATCAAAAAGGAGAACAGCTATGTATAAAAAACGATCGTCGCTCTTCAAGAGAATGCGCAGATTCATTCGCTCGATGAGCCCGTCAAAAGAGGACCAATGTCTTACCTAATGAACATCGCTCAACAATTGAGCCTTTGACAATGGCTTCGGGCAGGAAATGATATCTCAGGAGAAGCTAGATCAGGATGATCTTCGCCGGGGAAAAACCGTTGAACGCAGGAACAGCACTGGCGCAGGAATAGGCACCGATATTCTTCACATAAACGATATTATCCACGTCCATTTCCGGAAGCTCTTCGGTCAAAGAAAGAACATCGAGCGAGTCGCACGTGGGGCCGGCCAGCGTACAAAGGAATTTCTGCCCGCGCTTCAGAGATTTGAACTCATACTTGCAGTGATCGAAAATGATGCCGGAAAAATCCTGATAGACCCCGTCGTTCAAATAATAATAGTTCTTGTTGTCGCGGAACGCACGGCCAACGACCTGCGTGATCAGGATGCCAGAGGGACCGACAAAGAACCGGCCGGGCTCGGCGATGAAACGTACCTGCTTCATTTTCCCGAACAACCGCCTCATCTCGCGCTTAAGCTGGGATGCCATGTTCTCGAACGTCGGCGCTTCTTCGCGATCGAAATGCTTGATAGGGAAACCGCCGCCGATATCAAGGAGCTTGAGCGGGACCCCGTCCTTCTCCATCTTCTTGAAAATGGAGGCTGAGACCTCAAGGGCCTGGATATAATTGCCTATATTCGTGCATTGGGAGCCGACATGAAAACTGATGCCTTCCGGAGTAAGCCCTAAGCTCTTTGCCTTCTTCAGCAGGAACACAGCCTGGTCCGGATCAGCGCCGAACTTCAAGGACAGCTCAACAACGCTGCCCACATTCGCGACCTTGATGCGCAGTACGACCTTTGACTTCGGCGCGAATTTCGCTATCTTATAGAGCTCCGGCTCATTATCGAACGTCATCGTTTTGATATTATTGTGATGAGCAAAACGCAGGTCTTTTTCCGATTTGATCGTGTTCGCGAAGATGATGTCCTGAGGTTTAGCCCCGGCCTTCAGGACCCATTCGATCTCTGTGCCGCTTGCGACATCAAAACCGGCCCCAAGGCCTACGAACTCTTTTATGATCTCCGGATGCGGATTGGCCTTGATGGCATAGAACGGGGTCACCATCGGCAACCGCTTCGTGAACAGCTGGTACTGCCGCGCCAATGCACCTCTCTGGATGAGCATGAGCGGCGAACCATGTTCTTTGACCATTCTGCGGATCAAAGATTCAATGCCCTGACGCGTGCGAGTAGTGGTATCTGCCACGTAAGTAGTAACTCCCTTATGCTATCTGGAACGTGGTGAACTGCCACATATCCTCTTCCGTATAGCGCGGCACCTCACGATTGAACTTGGTGTAATACTTCAGGTCCTCTCGGTTCTGCAGCGGGTCCCAATCAACAGGCTTTGAAATACAGGGCCCAAGGTACG
>CAZEWU010000277.1:0-2298 GCA_964516155.1 uncultured Caldisericota bacterium | reverse complement strand
ATTGTCGGCGGTAAACTGTATACCGGAAATTTTGGAGTTTCCGGTGAAATCGGTCACATCTCGGTAGACCGCCGGGAGGGCAAATGGTGTGATTGTGGCAATCGTGGTTGTGTAGAACTCTATGCTGGCCTGAGGGGTGTACTGGAAGATGCATCAAACCAGGTGGGACGTCAGCTCACGTTTACCGAACTACAACAATTAAGTGCAGCGGGGGACCCGAAGGTTCTTGCTGTTCTCAAAGAAAAAGGCGAGCTGATCGGCTACACAATCATTAATCTGGTTAACCTTCTTGCGCCACAACGTATTATCGTAACTGGCCAGGTTGCGTCGCTTGGTGCTCCGATCCTCGAGCCGATGAGACAGGTTGTCGCCGAGCGTTGTTTTTATCATGTTGCCGACCATGTTTCTATTACACTGTCATCAATCTCTGAAAACAGCACCTTACTGGGAGCTATGACAGTCGTTCTTGATGACTTCCTTGAGAATCCCTACAATTTTCTGACAGAACGAGAGCCGCATCGGCGCTGATATCTGAAGTAGACTAGCGGAGACAATGAAGATGAATATAAACAGGGGAGAGGCTGATATGATGGAAGCGGTGAAAACTCCAACGCGTGCTTTTATCGGAGTAGATGTTGGTGGAACGAAGATCAACAATGTTCTGTGGTCTGGTCAGAAGATCCTTTGCCGATCCGCCATAGCTTCGACTGCCAGAACGAGCCACGATTTTGAAGAACTTATTCTTCAGAGTGTGAATGACATAGGCAGACGTGGTAAGGCTGCCGGATACACATTGGCGGGGGTTGTTGTTGGTTGTGCGGGTCTGGTGGATCAGCGGCGGGGTCTTTTCCTGTTTCCGACGAATATCCCTGGAGTGCATGAAATGGCTCTTGCATCATACCTTGAAGATAAAACAGGCCTTCCGTCCTATCTGGAGAATGATGCGAATTGTGCTCTTTTTGCGGAGTGGGTCAACGGGGCCGCTCAAGGCTGTCGCAATGTTGTTCTGCTGACGGTTGGAACGGGCGTGGGCGGGGCTTTCATCATAGATAACCATCTGTACGTGGGACGTCACGGTTTTGCCGGCGAGGTCGGACATGTGCCCGTGGTGGAGGGAGGCCTTGTATGCGGCTGCAAGGGTCACGGCTGCCTTGAGACGATTGCTTCCGGAACGGGCATTGAACGCTATGCCCGGCATGCTCTGAAGCAGGGGATGAAGAGTTCCATGCGCCTTGCGGATGCTGATTCGGCGAAAACAATCGCAGAATTCGCGCGAAAAGGGGACCCGGTAGCGCGACGGGCGTTTCGCCGTGCTGCTCGCTATCTTGGGCGGACTGTTGCGGGTCTCGTTAATACGATGGATCCTGATATGATCGTCATCGGCGGTGGTGTTCCAGAGTCTGGTCTGATTATGGAAGAACTCAAAAAAACGGCGCAACTGCGTTCCCTTCCGCTTCTATTTGATGGCGTTCACATCGTTTCTGCCAAGTACAAGAACGATGCCGGTGCTGTCGGAGCCGCGATGTTAGCCCAGTATCTTGTGGATGGTCGGCAAGTCTATTCTGTCTGAACGAGCCATGACTTTTCAAAGTACGCAGTCAGAGAACGCATAATGTAATTATCTGCGTTCTCTGATGTTTTTATGAAGACGCGATTACGATTCGTGACTCTGTAAACGTCGTTGAATGTCAGCCGCTGCCTGTTCCGTCCCGGGTTTTCCCAGCAGTGCGAACATGTTGTGCTTGTACATCTCAACGCCGGGCTGATCGAAGGGATTAATGCCAAGGAGGTAGCCGCTGATGGCGCATGCTGCCTCGAAGAAGTAGACAGTCGCTCCGAATGCCCATTCTGAAACATCGGGCAACACGATCTGCAGAACCGGGACTCCTCCATCATGGTGAGCCAGCAGCGTCCCCAGCCTAGCTTTGTGATTCATCTCCGATAGAGGCCGTCCATTGAGATAACCGAGTCCATCCGGTGTGTTCGCATTTGACGAAAAAACATATTCTGTCGGTGAGGGGATATCAAGGGCGGTTTCAAAAAGCATGCGTGTTCCCTGTTGAATAAACTGTCCGAGAGAATGAAGATCAGTGGTGAATTCAGCGGATGCCGGGAAAAGCCCCCGAGCATTTTTGCCCTCGCTTTCGCCAAAGAGCTGTTTCCACCATTCTGCCAGATAATGAGCGGAGGGTTCAAAATAGGTCAGAAGTTCAGCGCTGTTCCCTTTCCTGCCAAGAAGCTGCCGCATGACAGCGTACCGCATACTCGTGTTATCAACGACTTTTGCAGCGTGCAAGC
>CAZEWU010000276.1:0-2315 GCA_964516155.1 uncultured Caldisericota bacterium | reverse complement strand
TGATGAGCGTCGGCTTTCCCCATAGTCCTGCCTGAGCAGGAAAAGGAGGTTTGACGGTAGGCGTTCCGCGCTTGCCCTCGATGGAGCGCAGCAGAGCTGTCTCTTCACCGCAGACGAACGCACCGGCACCGATACGGATTTCAATATCGAAGTTAAAGCCGCTGTTCAGGATGTTCTTGCCGAGGAAACCGTATTCACGTGCCTTCTGAAGGGCATGATCAAACCGCTCGATTGCCAGAGGATACTCTGCACGGACATACATATACCCCTTTTCTGAACCGATAGCGTAACCAGCGATGATCATGGCCTCGATGACGGAATGGGGATCGCCTTCCAGAACACTGCGGTCCATGAATGCTCCGGGATCTCCTTCATCGCCGTTACAGACAACGTACTTTGGAGAACCCTTGGCGTCTCTTGTAGCCTGCCACTTCCGGCCCGTTGGAAATCCGGCGCCGCCGCGTCCGCGCAGCCCCGAATCCAATACCATCTTTATGATGGCCTCCGGTCCCATTTCCAGAGCTTTTGCCAGGGCAAAATACCCGTCACGGGCAATATATTCTTCGATGGATTCAGGGTCAATGACACCGCAATTGCGTAAGACACGCTTCACCTGGCGCGCATAGAATGGTATTTCACTGCTGGTCTGTGCTTTCTTTTCACTCGTCGGTTCATGATACAGAAGCTCGGGGACCGTGCGACCCTTGACAAGATGTTCGTTAACGATGAGTCCGGCGTTCTTGGCGGTTACCTTCTGGTAAAACGTACCATCAGGGTAGACAACAACAATGGGGCCCAGATCACAAGCGCCCATGCAACCGGTCTCGATAACCTGCACCTCGTCTTCAATGCCATTTCTTTTCAGTTCCTCGATCAGGACATCTTTGACACTTTTCTCGCCACTCGTAATACAGGCGCCGCCTGCGCAGACCAACAGCTGATTTCGTATCATTGCGTTTTTCCTTCTCCCTTTCCGATTAGGCGTTCTCTCGTTTGATGACAAGGTCTGCAGCGACCTTACCGTTCTGAACATGCTCGCGGACGATCCTGCGGGCATTCGCGTCATTGACATCACCGTAAATGACAGCCGGCTGACCTTTCATGGTGACCTCAACGGTCGGTTCCCGGTCGCACAACCCCATGCAGCCCGATTGAACCACTTTTACATCGTGGATATCGGCTTTTTCAAGCTCGTCAATAACTGCTACCAATGTATCCTTGGCTCCTGCGGCGATCCCGCACGTTCCCATCGCGACCACGATCTTTCCCCGTTCCTTGGCCTGGCGAAGGTCCATCTCTTTAAGAGTCTGTTCCTTAATGCGCTTCAGCTCTTCTAGTGATTTCATCTTCTCCTCCTCTGATCTTCCAAGGTCAAACGTATTTGTTAAGCAGGGTAACAACCTTATCCGGCGTCGAACGGCCGTAAGTATCTTTGTCAATAACAATGACCGGAGCAAGTCCGCATGCGCCAACGCAGCGAACAAGGTCCAGGCTGAAACGTCCATCCTTTGTCGTTTCGCCGGCCTTGATACCGAGAGTCTTCATAACTCTCTCATAGACAGCATTTCCACCGCGCACGTAGCAGGCGGTCCCAAGACAGACGCTGACGGTATGGCGTCCCTTTGGAACACGGGAAAAGAAATGATAGAAGGTCACGACGCCGAAGACCGTGGCACGGGGCACTCCCAGCTTTTTTGAAACAAATTCTAGGACTTCGTCCGGAAGATACCCAAAGATCTCCTGCGCACGGTGCAGCACATTGATCAGACACCCTTGCTCATCCGCCTGTTTATCGATATACGCCTCGAGTTCGTCAAATTGCTTCTTCAGCTCGGGGTTTTCCTTCAGACGTTCTTCCAAATTCATCTGCATACACGTTCCTCCTGTAAAGACTTTTCCCTCAAATGCATCATCAGTTCTGCCATAACAAGATCATCGGGCACATTGATATTAAAGAAAGACGATAAATGCTGATCATACCTCATGACAAATTGCCGGCCGACATGATCAATTTTCAACGCAGGATCATCAAAAAGCTCTTGAATCGAGTACCGGCCGGCCGCAATCATATTCCGGGCAGCGGCGGCGGCCTTTTTCGAGTAAACAGCGAACAATGGTTCTGACAGGCCGTCTATCCAGGGATACAAAACGTCCAGTTCGTTCTGACGGGCATACTTTGTCATTGCCTGAGCAAGCAGCATGACTGCAAAGGGCATATCCGCCGCAACAACGAAATTCAGCCAGGTATCCGACGCAGTCAAACCTGTATATATCCCGCCCAGAGGCCCGACGCCGGCGATCAGATCAGGAACGAC
>CAZEWU010000275.1:0-2321 GCA_964516155.1 uncultured Caldisericota bacterium | reverse complement strand
GCAGTATCTTCCGGAGTACCACCAGGGGGCTTTTCATGACCCAAGAGTCAGTCTTCACTTTGAGGATGCTCGACGGTTCATTGAACTTCAGCGGGATCATTCGTACAACGTTGTCATTGAAGATCTGACAGATCTGTTCGAAGAGGGGCCCTCCCTGGTACTTTTTACCAAGCAGTTTTACCAGCATGCATACCGTGTGCTGGATGAAGCAGGTACATTATGCGTTACAGCTTCGTATCTGAAACCGACGAATGTGGCTGTCCACAAGGCGATTCTGGATACGATCCGCTCTGTTTTCCCGGTGGCGCGATCATTCTGCTCGTATGTGGGAGCATATGACGTACCATGGTCCTTTATCCTTGCGTCGAAGAAAAATGATCCGCTTTCCATGAATGCTGCAACTGTTGATAGTATTCTCGCGGATCGGATGGTCGATCCCGGTGTGTTACGATTTTATGATGGGATAACACACGAACGTATTTTCCGGATGCCAAAGGATATCCGGACAATGCTCGCACAGCCGGGAGAGCCGTTGGACGACGGAAAACAGTTTGGCATACGGCCCAAGGGAATCTAGCAGTTTCTGACAAGGTTAATGCGCCGGCCTGCTCTTGAAAAAGGGTGGGCCGGTTTGTTTACATACAAAAAGGCAAATCTGGTATCATACTATGAAAGGGGTAAGTGTATATGCAACAGCTCTTTAAAGCGGCAACAATTCTGAATACGGAAAGCGGCAACGGTAATCCGGCAACCCATGTTGCGGATATCCTGGTAGACGGCGAAACGATTTCGTCTATTGGTGAGCATACAGATGTTCCGGACGGTGCTGCTGTCGTTGATGCGTCGCAGTACCTTGTGACGCCTGGTTTTGTGAACACTCACGGTCATCTCGCGATGACATTACTGCGCGGACTCGCGGACGATGTTCCTCTTGATGTCTGGCTCGAGAAGTACATGTTCCCACGTGAAGCATTGATGCAGAGTGATGATATTTACTACGGCTCGCTGCTGGCTCTGGCAGAAGGCATCATGTCGGGAACAACGTCATTCGCTGACATGTACTTTTTCGAGGACGAGGCTGCGCATGCTGTTCAGGATGCTGGTGTGCGGGCCAATCTGTGCAGCGGCATCTCGACCATGCAAAATGCTGCGGCCAAGTTGCGTCAGTCTGAGGAGTTCGTGGCCCGTTGGAACGGCAAGGCACATGGCCGTATCAAGGCGAGTCATGGACCTCATTCGCCCTACACAACGACACCGGAGTTTGTCCGGGATTCTTTTGCGAGCGCAAGAGCGCAGGGGGTCCTTGTACAATTTCATCTGCATGAGACACACAAAGAGATCGTGGATTTTACAGAGCGCTATGGCACATCCCCCATCACGTACTACGCTGAAAAGGGATATTTTGATAATGCCCCGCGGATCCTTGCGGCGCATTGCGTTCATATGACAAAACGTGATCTCTCGATCCTTCAACAGGCGGGTGCGAGTATCGCTTTGAATGTTCAGAGTAATCTCAAGCTGGGCTCCGGTATCGCGGATTATCCCCTGCTGCTGGAAAGCGGTGTCAACCTCTCGGTGGGGACGGATGGAGCTGCCAGCAATGATAACGTCGATATGCTCGAGGAAGTGCGTACTCTGGGTCTGATGATGAAGGGGTCGACTATGAATGCTTCCACTATCAGCAACGCTTCCCTGTTGGGAATGGCGACCAGAAACGGGGCCCATGCCCTGGGGTTCGAAGACACGGGGGTTCTGGCCCCCGGAGCGGCAGCAGACCTGGTGTTCTGGAACATGGAAGATGAATCTTTCTGCCCGCGCAATGATGTGATCTCTCACCTTTTGTGGTCGGCCAATAGCCGCGCCGCTGATTCTGTTATGGTTGCGGGTTCATGGGTAATGCATCACCGGGAACTGCAGAATATTGATCTGGACAGAGTTCAGTCTGAGGTCACTCGCAGGGCGCATCGACTGGCCGGAGCATGAACAGTTCCATGGAGGATACGCCCATGATCGCCGCAAAAACTCTCTTTGACGAGCTGCAGCGTCGTGGTCTGTATCTGGCGACGGCTGAATCGCTGACGGGCGGCATGGTTGGCGAGATATTTACCAGGATCCCGGGCGCATCGAAGGTCTATGCGGGGGGCATTGTTGCATACAACAATGAAATAAAACACAATGTACTAGGTGTTTCTGCAGAACTTCTTGCTGACCATGGAGCTGTCAGCCGGGAGGTGGCTGATGCTATGGCGGAGCGGTGCCGTTCTCTCATGGGCGTCGATCTGGCTCTGGCGACGACCGGTGTGGCAGGACCGGCATCGGAT
>CAZEWU010000274.1:0-2324 GCA_964516155.1 uncultured Caldisericota bacterium | reverse complement strand
TGTCCCCGTCGACGGTCGAGGCCGCCGCTGCGCCCAGCGGTTTTGCGGGCCGGATCGAGGCCGAGGGGTTTCATGTCTATACAATTCCCTTCAGTCACACACCGCTGAACCCGTGCAACATCCGGGCGTACCGGCAGCTTTTTCGCCTCATGCGGACCCGAAACTACGCGATGGTCCACCTGAATACGCCGGTCGCTGCATTCCTGGGACGTATTGCAGCACACCATGCCGGCATTCCTCATATCCTTTATATGGCGCATGGCTTCCATTTTCACCGGAACGGGCATCTGCCGGCCAATGTCTGTTATTTCCTGCTGGAAGCTGTGGAAGCGCGCTATACCACGACGCTCGTCACGATCAACCAGGACGACTATGCTGCTGCGCAGAAGCATTTTGCCAGTGCAGGGACGCATGTCGTCTATGTGCCCGGCGTCGGCGTTGACACGGCGGTGTTTTCGGTGCCTGCGCAGGAAGAACGCATGCGGGCCCGTCAGGAGCTGGGGATCGCCGGAGAGGCGACCGTCCTTGCCTGGACCGGTGAACTCAATGCGAACAAGCGGCCGCAGGACGCGGTGCGTCTTCTGCGCCTGAGTCGTGCAGAAGGAGCCGACATCATTCTGCTCCTGGCGGGTACGGGCCCTCTGGAGCGATCGTTACGCACAGATTCTGCGCTGCCGGACGACAGTGTGCGTCTCCTGGGGTATGTTCAGGATATGCGCAGGATACTGCAGGCGGCGGATATTTTTCTGAATACCTCCCGCCGCGAGGGACTTCCGCTCAGTGTGATGGAGGCTATGGCAACCGGGCTGCCGATTGTTGCTTACAATATACGGGGCTGCAGCGATCTTGTGGTTGATGGAGAAACCGGATTTCTTGTCACACCGGGGGATGTGCACATGGCTGCGGACAGGATCGTGCGGCTTGCAGCGGATGCAGGGACGAGGTGTAAGATGGGAGAAGCAGGAAGAATGCGTATCGAGCAGAAGTTCAGCCTGATGCAGGTCGTCCCGCAGATGAAAAAAGTGTATGAGGACGAGCTGGGGAGAGAAAAGCAATGAATGTTGAAGTAACAGGTGGAGCAGGATTCATAGGATCCAATATCGTCGACGCACTCGTCGGTCAGGGTCATTGTACCAGTGTGGTTGACAATCTGACGACGGGCAGGGCGGGCAATGTCTGTCCGGGGGTGCCCCTGTATCAGTGTGACATCACAGACGCCGGTATCATGTGCGAAACGATCCAGCGTACCACCCCCGAAATCATCTTTCACCTGGCGGCGCAGATCGATGTGCGCAAATCGGTGGCCGATCCTGCCTTTGATGCTTCGACCAACGTGCTGGGCATGATCAACGTCGCTCAGGCGGCTGTCGCAAATCATGCGCGGCGCCTGATCTTCTCTTCTACCGGCGGAGCCCTGTATGGGGAACCGGCCGGGCTGCCGGCGGATGAAACAACCCCCATCCTTCCCCTGTCTCCGTATGGAGTCGCCAAATACTGTGCGGAGCAATATCTGTCCTATTGCAGCCGGCTGCATGGGCTGGAGGCCGTCGTTCTCCGGTACGCCAATGTGTTTGGTCCGCGCCAGGATCCTCTGGGCGAAGCCGGTGTCGTCGCCATCTTCACGCGGCGGATCCTGGCGGGTGAACGGCCGGTTATTTATGGCGATGGCAGGCAAACGCGGGATTTTGTCTTCGTAGGCGATGTTGTTCAGGCAAATCTTCTTGCCATGAACGGACCCCAGGGCACCTACAATATCGGGACCCGTATCGAGACCAGTATCAATGATCTTGTGCATGCTTTCGAGCGCATAACGGGCCGTCCTGTCGAACCGGAGTACCGCCCCGCCCGTGCCGGCGAGGTGCAGCACATCGCCCTGGACGCCGGCAGGGCACAGCGGGAACTTGGCTGGAAGCCGGCCGTTTCCCTTGAAGACGGGCTGGCGCAGACGATCGAGTGGTATAAGAGACAATGCTGAAACAGGGGACGCGTGCAAGACGGGGCACGGAAGCAGTCGTTTTTCTCCAGTGGCTGCTCAACGTTCTGACCGTTGTGCTGTCGTATGCTCTCAGCAGTCCGCTGCATGCGGCATTCGGGCGTCCGTATGTAACTGAGAACGCACATGCGGTCCTGATGGTGCTGCCCTGGATCCTGGTCGTCTATTCCGTTTTCTACGCTGTTTACGGCATAGGGTCGCCCGGGACGGACGACACCTATGAACTCATTCTCAGCCAGATCATCGTCTGTGTGCTGACGGCGGTCATGGCGTTTGCCGTTTCATTCTTCGTCCGTGCCTTTGCTTTTCCCCGCAGTCTGGTATCTCTTGG
>CAZEWU010000273.1:0-2340 GCA_964516155.1 uncultured Caldisericota bacterium | reverse complement strand
TCCTCAAAGGCGGGATCCTGTCCGATCACAAGGGCGTCAATTTTCCACGTTCCGATCTGCATATCCCGTCCATCACCGAGAAAGACAAACACGATCTGCTCATCGGTCTGCGCGCAGGAGTCGATTATACCGCACTGTCCTTCGTCCGGACTCCCGGCGATGTCCAGGAACTGCGCACGCTTATGGAAACACATGGTGCGCACGTGCCCATCATCTCCAAAATAGAGAAATGGCAGGCGGTCCAGAATATCGAGAGCATCCTGAAGGTAACGGATGGGATCATGGTCGCACGCGGCGACCTCGGCGTAGAATTGCCCATCGAAGAGGTCCCCATCATCCAGAAGACGATTATCGCGTTGTGCAATCAGGCGGGCAAACCCGTCATCACAGCGACACAGATGCTCAATTCAATGGTCGAGAACCCGACGCCGACCCGGGCCGAAGTCACGGATATCGCCAATGCCATCTTCGATGGAACCGACGCGGTCATGCTGAGCAATGAAACCGCCGTCGGCAAATATCCCATTGAAGCGGTGGAAACCATGGAACGGGTCATCCAGAGTACAGAACGCAGCAAACTTTACTGGAAAGCGCTCGAATCCCGCGGGGTGGAATCCGCCTCGGATACATCGGATTCAATAGCGTACGCAGCGACCCGTATTGCGCAGTCAGTCGATGCAAAGCTCCTTGTCTGTGCCACGGAATCAGGACGCACTTCTATCCTTGTTTCGCGGTATCGTCCGCATGTCCCCATCCTCGCACTGACACCGAGTGACCTCGTTCAGCGCAGGCTGTCGCTTTACTTCGGCATTATCCCTCTCATCGTTCAGCCGTTCGAGAGCGTAGACGATATCCTGAAAACGGCGGTCATCATGGCGCGCATGACGCATCTCGTCCAGCGGGGAGACAAGATCATCATTACCGCTGGCTCGCACGCCGGCGTCACCGGCAGCACGAATCTCATCAAGGTGGAGGAGATGGAATAACCGGAGCTGCTGACAATACTTGCAAATCGCCCAGCCCGTTTAGAATGAGCTGGGCACAAGATCGTTCATAACAGAGACGGCCACAAGGGGGAAATAGCATGAAAAGAAAGGCATCCTACCTCAAGATTTTCCTGCTCGGATTCGGGTTCTTCGGCATCTCGATCCTCTGGTCTCTTTATAACTCGGACATCCCTATCATGTTGAAGAGCGTCTATAACATGTCATATACGGGATCCGGATGGGTCATGAACATCGACAATATCCTGGCGATCACGCTCATTCCGCTGGTCGGTTTCTGGTCCGATCATGTCTGGACGCGGATCGGGCGCCGTATGCCGTTTATCATTTCGACCTTGCCGGTAGGAGCCGTCCTCTTCGCTCTTGTTCCCTGGATCCCGCTCTGGTTTGGTTCCGGGACCACCTCCCTGGTCGTCTTCATGCTGACCTTGTGCCTCGTGAACATCTGCATGGGGATCTCACGCTCGCCTATCATTGCGCTCATGCCCGACCTGGTACCGCCTGAAGAACGGTCTCCCGCGAACGGAGTCATCAACTTCATGGGTGGGTTTGGATCCTTGCTCGTCTATTTCGTCATCGGCAAAATCTCCACGACCAACCGGCCCGTGGGATTCGCCATCGCCGGCGGATGCGTACTGCTGGCCGCCATTGTCCTGGTTCTGTCGATCAACGAGCCACGCGACGCCCTGGACCGTCAGGCGCCCCAGTCGGAGCATACCGATTTTTCACTCCTCCGCAAAATGTGGACCCCCCGGTACCGCAGTCTCATGCTGATCTGCCTTGCCATCTTCTTCTGGTTCATCGCCTATAACGCCGTTGAAACGTATTATCCGACCTACATGCATTATGAAGGCCCTGCTGTCAAGGCCCTCATCACCAGACTCGGCACGGCCACGCCCACCGATGCGGCACAGCTTGCGCAGCTGAACAGCGTGCGCCAGGCATCCGAAGCCAGCGCAAAATTCAACTTCGGCGTCATGTCCCTTGCCTTCATGGTGCTGGCCATCCCGGCCGGCTTCATCGGCAAAGGTATCGGGCGCAAGAATACGATCCTTATCGGTCTCGTCGGCGTCATCCTCATGGTCCTTCTGCTTGCACTGAACATCGCCGGCAAAGGCACACTGGCGATCTTCGTCATGGGAGGCCTGTCCTGGGCGCTGGTCAATATCAATTCGCTACCGATGGTCCTCGACATGGGTTCGCTGGAAATGGTCGGAGCGCTCACCGGCGTCTACTATTTCTTCTCGCAGGCAGCGGACATCATCAGCCCCCCGCTTGTCGGACGTATCGCAGACCTGGCCGGAGGAACGATGTCGGTGATGTTCCCTTATGCCGG
>CAZEWU010000272.1:0-2341 GCA_964516155.1 uncultured Caldisericota bacterium | reverse complement strand
CTGCTGGGCGGTGCCGGACCTAGCTCCCTGGTGACTGTCCGCGGCCCTATGGTGTTGTCGGCCACCGCAAGCGCCACGACCGGGACTGCAATATCGATGACGGCGGCGTTCATATTGTTTGGCGTATTGTCCCTGGCGGCCTGGGCAGTGATTGCCTGGCCGCGCGCCACCGCGCGCCGACGTGAGCCCACCTGGACCTGCGGTATGACGCCCCAGAGCAGGTTCGACTACTCGGCAACAGCATTCGCGAAGTCTCTTCGTTTCATCTTCTCCTCGCTCTACCAGCCCAAACGGACTCTCACCCGGCAGACAGGGGCGAATCCTTACGTGCTGCGCAAACTGCACTGGGAAGGTGATGTGGTGGACCTTACCCAGATCCATTTCTACAACCGCCTGCAGGACGGTGTGACGCGGATTGCCCGCGCCATCCGCCAGCGCAGCACGGGCCGCGTCCATGACTATATTGGCTATGTCCTGATCACGCTGCTGATAACCTTGCTCATATTCGGGAGGGGCTGACATGCACTACGATACGCCTTTATGGATGACAGCACTTGGACAGATAATCCTTCTGATAGCGCTTGGACCTTTGGTGACCGGCGTAATCCAGAAGATCAAGGCGCGCTTCCAATGCCGGCGCGGCGCCGGAATCCTCCAGCCATACCGTGATCTGTACAAGCTGTTCGGCAAAAGCACGGTCCAGGCCGACAACTCAAGCGCATTCTTCCGGGTGGTGCCGGCGCTGGTACTTGGCGCCACGTGTGCCGCGGCAACGCTGGTCCCAGTCCTGTTCGCGCCATCAACCGCCGGAACCGCATCGCTCCTGCCTCTGGGTGACGCCCTTTTACTTCTGGGCTGGCTTGCTTTGGCGCGCTTTCTCACGGCGGTCGCGGCCCTCGATGCGGGCGGGGCCTTCGGCGGCATGGGCACGTCGCGCGAAATGACTGTGGCCACGCTGGTGGAACCGGCGCTGATCATGGTGCTGTTCTCCGTAGCCGTCGTGGCGGGTACGACCGATCTTGGGGCGATCGTCGGACATCAGTCCGAAATGCACAGGTCTTTCGGTGCTCCCGACCTGCTGGCGCTCTTCGCGATGCTAATTCTCCTCTTGGCCGAGACGGGCCGCATCCCCGTTGACAACCCGGACACCCATCTGGAGCTCACGATGCTCCACGAAGGGATGCTGCTCGAACACTCGGGTCCAGGATTGGGCTGCCTGCTCCTCGCCAACCACACCAAGCAGATCGTGCTCATCGCATTAGTGCAGTCGCTGTTCTTCCCGTTCAAGGCCGACAGCACTTCTCCTGAAGCCCTGGCGCTGGGACTGCTGAGCTTTCTCGCGGGGGGGCTGGCCCTTTCGCTGTTCCTGTCCATTGTAGAGTCCGCATATGCCAAACTGCGTTTTTTCAACCTGCCACAATTCCTCGGCTTTAGCCTGCTGTGTGCTTTTCTGGCAGTTGCACTGAGGTTGCTATGAGTATAGAACTGGCGGCAAAATTCATCGACATAATTGGAGCATTCCTGCTGATCACCATGATCATCATCCTTGTGGCAGGCGACCTCTACCTGGCGATTTATACGATGGCGGTCCAGTCAATCTTCATAGCCCTTGCCGGTGCGGTTCTCGGCGCGGCAACCAGCAACATTGACCTGTGGGTCATCTCCATCCTGACGCTTGCGATCAAAGTTGTCGTGCTGCCGTATCTGCTGCTGAAGGTCATCCCCCGGATGCGCATCTCCCGCAAGATCAAGCCGCTGATCCCGGTCAATGTCACGCTAGCCATCGCGGCGGCCATCATCATGCTGGCTTTCTACATGTCCTCGTCCCTTGGTTCGGTCAGGCAGGTCATCACCGGCAACGCCCTGCCGATCGGGATATCGCTCATGCTCATAGGCATACTGGTGATGATGTCACGGTGTACGGCCCTCATGCAGATGGTCGGACTGTTCGCTTCCGAGAATGGAATCTTCTTCACGGCCATGGCTGTCAGCCAGGGCATGCCGCTCATCATTGAGATCGGGGTCACGCTCGACGTGATCCTTGGCGCGCTGGTCATGGGCGTGATCATGCTCCGCGTCAAATCGAACATCGGCTCCGACATCGCCGACCTGGAGCAGCTGAAAGGCTAATCATGAAGTCATCCATTTTATATATGCTTCCGCTTGTTCCGATCGTCATCGGGATCGTGATGCTTATAGTGAAGGACCGCCGCCTGCTTAACGCCCTCGATCTCCTGAGCACCTCGATGATCGTCGTCCTTGTATGTACCCTCGCGCGGTCGGTCATGGAAACAGGGCCGCTCAAGGCGGGCAACATATTCTACGCCGATGCCGTCACTAT
>CAZEWU010000271.1:0-2349 GCA_964516155.1 uncultured Caldisericota bacterium | reverse complement strand
CCCTGTCGGATCACGACGTCGCAGTCTCCGGACACGTCGATGGAATAGATCTGCAGCCGCGCCAGGCCACCGACCTCCTTGACCGAGACGGCCACATGTTCGTCGGCCCAGGCGATCTCGTCCATCCCCTCTGTCCCGAACCAGCAACCGTGTGTTTTCAAGGTTTCCTGCGGATGCAGCCAGCTGCTGAACCACTGGCTCTCCAGCACGCCGGCCTGAATCTCGACATACGGGCCGTCGCCGTCCGTCAGGTACTTCTGCCAGATCAGATTGTCCTCCTGCGTCCCCCAGGTGAAATATTTCTGACCGGGCTCAAGAAATCGCTGCGCCACATGGTATGTCCCGACCCGGCGGTCCAGATAGTACGCGCCAAAGTAATCCGCGTCTGAGCGATAGCCGAAATGATCCAGCGGCGTCGGGTTGCTCACATGCATGGAGCGGTCGACGCCGTCACGGAGCGGGAACGGCAACGGCTTCGTGCCCACCGTCCAGTCGCAACGGCACACAAAACGCAGGTCCTCGGCCGCCGGCACCGCCGCGTTCTCCCAATAGTACAGGCGTTCGCGCCACGCGTTGGGATTCGTGAAGGCCAGGTCAATATCCAATGCGGCACGCCCGGGCTTCAGACTCAAACGGGCCTGCCAGCGCTGGCGCGTCGAACGGTCAAGGTCGCTCAACAGCACCGCCACCTCACCGGCATGACTTTCCCCCCGGTGCAGCACCGGCGACACTGTGCTCACCGTATGGCCCTGCGTCGGAAAATTGAACTCGATCCCGCCGCTCAGCCAGCCGCCGCGCAAAGCCACCAGCGCCGGCTTGACCACATGGTTGCGGTAGAACAGCTCGCGTCCGCTGCGCAGGTCGCGCAGCGAATACTGGCGCCCGTTCATATCCGGCAAACTCAAAGCCTCCAGAAGGCCATTGCTTATACGGTAGACACGATGCCGGCATTCGGGCTCAAAACGCATCGTCGCCAGGTCGATGTCATCCTGCGAATGATAGGGAAATGGCGACGTCCGACGGCCACGCATCTGGCCGGAAAGAGACAGGGGCACAAACACGTCATCGCACCCGCGATGATAGGTGGGTATCGGCAGAGACGTGAGTTCGCACTGCATAATTGGAGCCAACGATCCGAATCGAACGGACGACCTGCTCATTACGAGTGAGCTGCTCTACCGACTGAGCTACGTTGGCTCAAAAAGACAGGGCATAATTTAGCGGGAACCCCCATCAAGTCAAGCCAGCATCTTGGCCATGAGCAGCTCCATGACGAGACGGGGAGGCAACGTGGTCGTGACCAGCCGCACATGGGCATCCACCACGGCGTCTTCGCATCGTCGCAAATCCGCCGGTTTAAAACGACGGGCCTGCTCGATCAACCGCAGGACCCGATACGGATTCATGGAGCGGGGGTCTTTGTCCAGCGCCGACAAAAGGGCATCGCCTTCGGGAGGCACCGCGGTCCAATCGGCCGTTGTCTTCCACCCGCCGTTCTTTTCCCTCAGCCAGCCCCGATCGAGAGCCTCGCGCAAGATCGCCATCTGGCGAATCCAACTTTCGATCAGAAAGATCAACCCGATGGCGGTCTCTTTCTGAAAGAGCAATTGGCGAAGCAAGATCAGCGCTTTGCCAAGGTCGCGTTTTCCGATGGCATCGGTCAAATCCCAGGCCATGGCCGATCGGGATGAGCAGACCACTGCCGAAAGATCCTGTCGCGTCACGGTTCGGCGATCCCCCAGATAAAGGGCCAGTTTTTGCAGCTCATTGACCACGTGGCGCGTATCCGTTCCAACCCGTTCTATAAACGCATTCGCCACCTCGTCGGACATCGTCAGTTTCAGCTGTCGGATCCGCTCGCCCAGGTGTTTGCGCGCCTGCGCTTCGGCCTGGGCCGCTTTCTCGGGAATCTCAAATTCCTGCACGCTGCCGACGTCCTGGCACACCTTGAAGAGCTGGCGGCGTTTGTCCATTTTCGGGGCGGAAAGGACCAGCGTCTGTCCCGGCGGAAGCCCGGTCTTGATCAGCTTCGCCAGTTCCTCCACCTTGGTCTTGACGGCCTCCAGGCGACCGGTCTCGCTCTCCGACAGAAAGTTCACGTCTTTGAACCAGACCACCTTGCCCTCGCCCAGGAATCCGGTCGTCAAGAGTGCATCCAGACATTGACCGATGGCCGCCAGCGCTTCGGACTTCGAACCGACCGCACCGTCGATGACCTCCAACCCGAAGGAACGCCGATCCGGGGGAACCAGCTTATCCAGTTTCTGGTGAACCGCTTCCGCGACCAGATACTCGTCTTCGCCCAGTATCAGATGAATGCGTTCCGTCATGTTCCATCCCTTGGGACGA
>CAZEWU010000270.1:0-2360 GCA_964516155.1 uncultured Caldisericota bacterium | reverse complement strand
GAGATCGCCCCGAAGCCCTTAAAAGTTTCCGCGGTTGAAAGACCGCGGCCCAATTGAAGGAACTCACTTGCACTATCCCTAAAGTTGGTTTCTGACAAGAAGAAGCGCTTTCACAGCATCAAGATCTACGATCTTCACTGTGCTGTCGGCACGCAACTTCTGCACCAGTGTTGTTTTCGCTGTCTGCTGGGCTTCCGTGGTCGTCGCCAGCCCTTGTACCAGAGTATGGACAACAGCGGATTGCTGCAGATCCGGAACATACTTCTGGGTAAAGTACTCATCCTCAGACAGTCCGCTCTCATTGACAAGATCTTGCTCCATCTTGCTGAATTCCTGGAACAGCGCCTTGTCCTCCGGCGTGACAGCCGTGGTGCTTTTCCCGGGCATCAGAGAATGAAAGAAGGGTTTCTGACTTGCGATAAAGGAATCCAGATATTTCTGATCCACCTTGCAACCAGCTTTGAGAGCATATTGGTAGAGCAGCGTGTTATCAACGGCGGAGTCCAGCGACTTTTCCGGCGTCAGTTCTACCAGATACCGCTGTAAGGCTGCAGGAGCATTCTGTTTCTGGACTTCATAGGCAAACTCCGCAGGCAGATAGAGAAAGGCGACTTGTTTCAACGTGATATTCTCATCCCCAACAGTTGCGACAACCTCGCCGCTGTCCTTCACTCCCTGTACCTTTGTCGTGATTTTGCTCAAAGGCGGGTTCGCACCGGTCACATGCCTTACTGTCACTAAAATCGTTGCCGTTGCTGCAACAGCGAGGCAGACCGTCAAGATAATGATCCAGGATTTTTCATGTCCTCACCTCCTTACGCTAGTAATTGATCCTGGCCGTCGCAAGAAAATAAACAGAGCCGAGCGGACTCCATTCGTCCGGAACGGCGAAACGACCAATGACATCGCCTTCAGCGTAGCCATGCGTACCCGTTATCATAGGCGCGCCTGTTCCTGCACAGAGCACTATCCAACTTGGTTCTATCAGCACAGTATATTTTGTCCGCCCAGAAACCGTTGAGGTCTGATTGCAATAAACTGTCTCTTCTCCTCCCGGCCAATGGTCAGCGTTGCCGGACTGGTTGACAATAGCCGACCAATCATCATGCGTGAAAGTGTAGAAGCACCGGAAGATAGAGAATGCATGCCTTCAACCTTCCCAACATGACACCGTTGTTTTTTCACGCAGAATTCACTTTTTAGCAGTCACACTTATCGACTGCCAAGTGTATACTGTACGTGTCACCTGAAAAGAGGCAAAAGCCTCTTGGCGACAACGAAATAACATATAGGGAGGTGTCTGTATGATTGTTAGATATGATCCATTTGAGGAACTGAGAAAGATGCAGGAGGATTTTGATCGTACGTTCGAGGGCTACTGGACGAATCTTCGCAAGCATTCTGCTCTGCAGTCCGGCAAAGGAGCGCCTCTTGGTGAATTCGTATCCCCCGCCATCGAGGTTCAGGCTCTGGACAACCAGTATGTTGTCAAAGCCGACCTGCCCGGCATCGACAAGAAAGATATTCATGTCAACGTGGACAATGATACGGTGACCATTGCAGCTGAAACATCCAATTCTGTCGAGAAAGGCAGCCAGGCAAAGGACAACTACTACTGTGAACGTTACTACGGCAGCTATTACCGGGAGATTCCGCTTGCCTCGCCCGTTGATGAAGAGCACGTTACGGCAACGTTCGAGAACGGTGTGCTGACACTTGAACTTCCCAGGAAAGCTCTTTCTCCAAATACGAGCAAAGAAGTAGCCATCAAGTAGAACCTTCCTTTCATAGGGCAAAAAGTGCCGGGTCTCTCAAAAGGACCCGGCACTTTTTGTTTTACCAGAATCCGCGTTGAGCTATAGTATCTGAGAGAAGATTCCGTACGACCATATCGGGGGAATATATGCCAGATACAACAAGTACCAAACGTACGAAGATCGTTACAACGCTCGGACCGGCAACCTGCTCGGAACAGATGATCAGAGCTCTTGCCCGCCACGGAGTCAATGTTTTCCGCATCAATTTTTCGCATGGGACCGATGAAGAGCATCTTGCTACCATAGGCCTCATCAAACAGATCAGAAATGAGCTTGATCTGCCCCTGGCTATCCTGCAGGACCTGCAGGGTCCCAAGATCCGGCTCGGCGCTTTCAGCAAAGGGCCCTGTGAAATAGCGACGGGGAGCACCCTGCGCCTTACTCCCCACCATATCGACAGCAACGCGGAAGAAGTCTCCATCGACTATTCCCCCATCTGTCAGGAAGTGCATGCCGGTGAACCCGTTTTCATCAACGACGGTCTCATTCAGCTGAAAGTCCGGGATGTCCGGGATGACGTCGTGGTCGCAGATGTCCTCAAAG
>CAZEWU010000269.1:0-2372 GCA_964516155.1 uncultured Caldisericota bacterium | reverse complement strand
CAGGAGGTGGCATAATGACAAGGATAACCACGACAATCAACGATAAACATACAAGGCTTGTGATTGATTTTGCCGATGAGGGCATAGAACTTGCCGGAGAAACTCTCATTGTTGGTGATGAAGCTAAAGCGTTGGCGTATGCCCCATTTTTTGAGGCGGATTTGAGAAGGCACAACGCGGAGCTGTTTCCGCAGCCGGAAATGCCTGAAGAAATGCCCGGAGGTGAGGAATAATGACCAGAGGTGCGGATTGGAGTTCAGATCGAAATAGTTTCAGCTCTTTTGGATGTAGAGACGCGATGTCAGCCATTTCTCCTCAGGATCGCAGGGTTGACGATTTTTTAATCTATACCCAAAAAGAAACGATAGGCACGGAGGGCATTTAAATGAGAACTCTTGATTTATCTAACGCTGTTAAAGTCTTTGAACTGAACCTTACGGCCCGGTATCTCGCTCTCGGAGATGCCGGGTTTGCTGATTTCGATGAGCGTTTCAGGCTGTCGTGGAAATACGCAGCTTTGACTCTTGGGCGGAATCGCCTTGAATGGATCTCTGACGGGGCCGCTACGCCTAAGTATTTTCCGAGCCTGTACGTTGTTTTCAACGCACAGCGCAGTCCCATCGCTGATGCGCGCATAGCGTCCGCGCAGCTGCACCAGGCTTTTTTACTCGGGAATGACGTTGTTGCCAGGACTATCTGTATCGGGAAATATCAGGGCATCACCAAAACCAGTAACGCTAAAAGCCTTGTCCTGTCATTACGTGGGCTGGACTGTCGCACGAGCATCACGCTTGACGCAGCCGTTACAGCATGCAGAAGCAACGGTACAACGCATCATCTCACTACAAACGCAGAATATGCTTATCTGGCGTTGCTGTGCAAGTCCCAGGGCTTTGCGCCGCAAGGGAACAATTCTTACGGCAAGGACGAACAGGGGAATTATGGCGATATCGTGTACCAATACACGTCCGGCACAACTAAATATTTCGGGCGCGTAGCGCAGGGTTCCGGCCCTTTGACGTGGTTCCATGACGGAAGCCCGCTGGGAGTTTGGGGTTTAAACGGAAATGTCTATGAGTGGTCTCCCGGCTATAGGCTGATGAATGGCAAGATACAGGTTATCGAATACAACACAGCAGCACTGCAGGCTACAGATATGGCCGCGGCTTCAGCCGCATGGAAAGGCGTGCTCACAGACGGCTCTCTTGTTGCGCCGGGCACTACAGGGGAATTAATGTTCGGCGATCAGAATGCAACCGGCGATTATGTTATCAACATCGCAGGCGGCACATGGGACGGAACGAACTATTTCGGACGCCCATTTGCGTCGATCGAATATTCAGGCTTCCCGGCGATCCTCAAGGAGCTTGCGATCATTCCGCACGATGCGGGAGACTACGGCGGAGACTACCAGTACTTTAATTTCAATGGCGAGCGCTGCCCGTTGCGTGGCGGGCTCTGGGCCAATGGGTCGATCAACGGGGTGTGGTGCGCGTACTTCAACTACACTCGGGCGAGCTCCTACAGCAACTTCGGGCTGCGTCCAGCTTTTTACGAACTAGCGGCTTAGCCGCGGCTCTGGACATATGGATTCTGATTTTCTGATGGTTTACTGATGGTTTACTGAAAGGTTCTGATTTTTTGTCTGATCTCCTGATTGAAAAGAAACACATGGATATGATGAAATACGCTGTCAACAAGATCAATCAGCTCCCGAAAAAGGAACGGATATTGGCCGACATGATGCGAGAACGCATGTATCGGGCGTGGGAGCTAATAGGACAGCAGCAGTGGCGCAAAGACCGGCTGCCTATACTTAAAGAGCTGGACATCTGCATCAACAGTCTAAAACGTCTGGTTCGCCTGGCTAATGACATGGCCCTGTTTCAGGGGTCACCGGATGAGTCAGGCGACACAAAAACATATCATGTGTGGTCTGCGATGCTGGTAGAAGAGGGTAAGATAATTGGAGGCATGGTGAACCAGAACAGAAAAACAAAATAGGGATAAGGCTATTTGACGCTGCCCGTATCGTGGCGGGAACTGGAACAATGGGTCGATCAACGGGGTGTGGTACGCGAACATCAATAACACTCGGGCGAACTCCAACAACAACATCGGGCTGCGTCCCGCTCTCTCTGGCTGCCGAGCAGGCCGTGCGGTCAAGGCTTCACGGCGAGGCGTGCAGAAAAAGGAGCCTTATTCCTTGCCTTAAGGGCTAAAGATAAACACGAGACCGCCGCAAGTAGCGTGTACGCGCCAAAGCGGCGGTCTCTTTCTTTAAAAAAAGGAGATACGAATTGCCAAAAACATATGGGGAGTTATGGAACCGGATAACTAGCATAGATAATATTTATCAAGGTTATCTTGAA
>CAZEWU010000268.1:0-2408 GCA_964516155.1 uncultured Caldisericota bacterium | reverse complement strand
CTGACACAGATGACACGCGTATCCCGCTGCGGAGCATTGCGCAGCACGTCGGCGATATGCCCGCGCTGCCCGATGGTCACATACATGCCGCGCGGCCGGCAGAAGATGCGGTGCCAGAGCTGGCATGCACGGCCCACCGCAGGGTCGTAGATAATGGGCAGGAAGCGCGCCGGATCGGCGTCCACGACGTGATAGAAGAGTTCCTCATCGTTGTCGGCAAGCTGCATGAGGACCAGATAGCGTTCCAGATCGGTCGCACACTGATCCAGCCGCCACAGGACGCGTCCGCTCCGTTGTTCCGCCGTCTCCACCGCCGGCGGCAGCAGACCCTCCAGCTTCAGGCTGGTACGTTCCTCCGCCGTGAATCCCGTTCCCCGATTCCGGCATGGATCCTGGAGCAGATCCATCCCACGCTTCTGCTTCCTGCCTGTTGTCATGGCGATCTCCTTCCATCCGGGTCTCTGCTCACCGATACCTTGTATCTCATACCACATCCCTGGATGCCGGCTTCCTACACTCCCAGCACCGCCACGGGATCATTCCTCAAGCCTCTCTCGCCAGCATAACATCAGCCAAGAGGCAATGGAAGCCCTACTTGTTTGATATGAGGCTTATCTGCTCTCTTCTGGAAAAATGTCCGATGTCATTGTCGTTGATGACGACCTTGCCAGTCACTTCTTCAAAGCACCGGTATACATGACCATCGAGGAAAAATTTGAATGACGATGTTATAACAAGCCTGACACATCAGCCAGAATGGAGCTACTGAAAAATCAAAGACTTTTATCCTCCATGTCCTCACAGATCAGATCTCAATCCACCCATGCCAAAGTCTGTTTCGTCCTCCGATCAGCACGTTCTTCCTGCTCTTCTCGCTTTTTCTGTTGTCGGATGTATGCGCGCAGAACCAGGTGTAGCAACACGGGGTCTTTCTGTCTGTTTCACCTTTGCCCGCTTCTTGCGACAGAGTCTGCAGATAAGCCAGATGATACCGATGATAACCAGCACCCACCAGCAGATAACCAGGGCAGCACAGAACATGATAACTCCAAAAACGAATGCGGCGATGCTGAGCGTGCCATCAGCAACAAAATACTCGCCAGTCAACTTCACAATGTCCTTCTCCCTCATTCCTCACTCCTTATTGCCGTACACCAGAAACCTTATGCTCCAAAAAAACAACGCACCATTTAAAGAGAGAGTATAGTCTCAAACAGTGAAGTTTCACTTCACAATTATTTCGCTTCCAAAGTATGCCGCATGAAGATGCTGAGCGTGCCTTACCAGCAAGTTTTGGGATACTTGCAAACACAATCTTGCTGCTTACAATGAGCAAGGAAACGAAAAAAGCATGTTTTGAATACTGCAACGAGGGCAGCATGATGAGTAACGAAGGAGGGAAGATGATTGAACCATTGCGTCATTGTTACACAAGTTATACTGCGATGGACGGGTCTTTCAGGTACGCGTACCCGTCGAGATTTTGTGCTCCAGGGATGTATTACGGCATTTTTGTGCAATCCTGGCCCTGGATGGATAAGAAAAGTACCACAGTAAAGCCCATGGCTGTGATCACTGTGGCACAACCACAACGAAAAGGGAAGACACTTGATGATTTTGTCTGGTCGTGGGTCACCCAGCCAAAGCCACAGCACCCATGGTTTGGCGGCAGAATCGGATATCATTTCACGAATGCGTTGCTGGATAGCCAGCATGCCATCCGGGCAGAATTACTGTGGCACGCTCCGCAGCAGGACGGATCTGTACGCCGGTTTCAGACAAGTCAAGTAATAACCTTCCGTCCCGATGATACCCGGGCCTGCATTGTCGGTTGCTCGGTCTTGGAGTGTTTCAGCCACGATGTGATGCCTGAATTCGACCGTCTTCTCAAGTCGTTTCATATGAACGGAGAACAAACGCTGGACCCAGCAACACACATGATAACCACCACATTCGGCAAAGTCAACGTAGTCGTCGAACACCCGGACAGCTGGCGCAAGAGCTACAATCAGGCAGCTGCGGAGCACCTTGCCATTCATGAATTCGACAGCCTTCCCTCCTGTTTATTCTGGATGCAACTGGAGCCTGGCGCTGCAAGAGTCAAGACGCTGGAAGAGTTTGCCTGTGAGAAAGACGCTTATCCAGACTCAGACACTCTGATCCTCAAGGAGGAACGGCGCATTATCATGAACGAACAAGCCATCGTGCACACAGTCTGCACAACACCCAACTGCAACGCCCGGGGACCAGCCATAGGGATGGGCAGGGGACTGCACGTCCATCTGTTCCATGAGGAGGATGGCTATCGATTCGTTTCCGCAGCAGGCTACAAACAATACTATCAGTTTGAAAGCCAAGTAGAATACATACTAGATCACATGAAATTCTGGCATCACCGTCATTCTGAG
>CAZEWU010000267.1:0-2421 GCA_964516155.1 uncultured Caldisericota bacterium | reverse complement strand
TCCGCGCCGAGGAAAGGGGAAACAATGACATAGGGGATGCTGATATTTGTCAGGGGCACCGTCGAAATGACAAAATCGACTTCCTTCTGGATCTTTCTTCCTTCCTCCAGCTCCTTCAGGGATTCCCCCTGAACGACCTCTATCTCCGGGATCTCGCTTGCCAGCTTGTAGCGCAGCAGTTTTGAGGTGATGACGCCCATGGGGCAGACAAGAGCGACTTTATGCTTGCTCGACTGATTCAGCTTCTCAAGGAAGACGGCGATGTAAATGGCGATATACCCTGTCTCCTCTTCCGGGATCGACACCTGGAAACGATCGTCAAGCATCTTTGAGGCTCTCTCTGCGATACTGTACGGGACGGGATATTTCTTCCTGACAAGGAGCAGGGCGGTGTTCTCCGTCCTGGCTCCTATCTTTATCTTTGCAATGGCAGACTCAAGATGATGCGCCAGCATCGCGATCAGTTCATCTTCGGCATTCATCGGCAATCCGACCAGTTCGCTCGCGAGGGAGATGATCTCTTCCGCAACCTCCCTGAACTTCGGAGAAGTATCAAAAGGTTCCGCCTCCTGCGTCTTGGCGCTGATGAAGCGCAACGCCAGGTACGAGATCTCGGCATCGGTAAAACTCAGGTGAAATTCGTTCTCAAGCTTCACGATACTATTCTTGAGGGCAAGCGTTACCGGGTTCAGCAGGATCGTCAGGATCTTCTCCTGGTCAAAGTCCACCTTGCAGGAGGCCTGGATGCGTTGGATCGAAACAGCGATCGTGACGGCGATGAGCAGGACGTCTTCATCGGCGAACCTCTTCTGGACCTGCGCCTGAACTTCATTGATGAGATCCCTGATCACCCCGAGATTCGTGTTCCGGACCGTGCCGAGAAGATCGGGGCGCATACGTCCCTGGACAAACTCCGACGCCACCGCCTGAAACTCGATCCCAAGGAAGTTCTTGATGGATTCCACGATGGCGTTCCGTATGTTCTCCTCCGTCGCCTCGAGGTAGTAGCCGAAACCGGGTTTGCTGCAGACCTTGACGCCTTCCTGCAACAGCCACTCTTTCACTTCCCGGATGTACTCTACGGCGGTAGGCCTCGAGACGTCGAGAGCTGCGCACAGGTCTTCGATCGTCGGGATCCTTTCCGCTGAGAGAAAGAGCTGCGCAGTGTACCAGATCTTGCCTTTTCTGCCGAGGATCTCCGTTGCAAGAGACGTCACCTTGTCCCTGCAACTTGCGATCTTGTCGGAAGGACCGCTGATCTGCAGACCGAAATTCGGTCTGGCTACCAGCGCCAGGCCGTTTTCCGTCAGAAATCCCCGTATGAAGGGAATGTCCTTCCTCAGCGTATTGATATTGATGTGGATCTCGTTACACAGCTGACCGGCGGAGACTGGATAGCGCCGCTCCAGAAGATAGAAGATGGTCTGCAGGTGGCGTCCCTTAAGTTCATTTATGCTATCCATACTTTTATTCATCCGCATCGGTCTGTACCAGTTCACATGATATGCATGCAGACTTGTTCCGTCAATCCACGGGAGAATGCTCCGCAGGAGACACGGAGACTCCGGGAAGAAATATCCTGCCGCTTCCGACGGCAATACGCCCGGGACGTTGCCCGTTCTTGACAACATGACCATTTTGCTCCACTCTTTTAGAAAGATTCAGGTCATGTGAGGCAGCCATGAATTCCGGAGAAATGCAGACCACCTATGCGGGAAGCGGAAGATCCGGCCCCGTCCCGCCTTCTGGAGGAAGAGAATGAATATCAACCGGGATATTGTTGATGACTACCTGAGCGGCAAACCTCTGCAGGAGTGCGCTCATCAATGGGTCTTTCACGCCATCGTCGACGGCCGGTATCTCGCGGAAGAAGTGCCGGTCGACAGCAGAACAACCATTCAGCGGGCAGTGGACCTGCTCGAGGAGAAACTCAGCGCTTTTCATCCGTTCAACGGAAAGCTCTGGGATGCCTTCTTCCCTGACTGGCAGACGACCATCGAAACCACAACCGTCTTTCTGGTCGTCGGATGTCCTGAACCCTACGACGCCATGACCAGAACGGCCCCGTCAGGAAACGAAGTGCTGTTATTTGATGTCAACAGGATGATGAAGTACGTGGACGGGCCCGACGCTCTGGCACTGCTCCTGCGGCAGATGCTCACGCATGAGTGCGCGCATACCTGCCTTCATCGTCGATATCCACTTCCAGACAGCGCTTCAAGCTTTCTTAAACGGCTGCAGTACGTCTGTTTCGACGAAGGCACGGCCCATTTTCTCTCGTTTCGCGAAGATGTCCGGCAGGAAGCATGGACAAGCGGGGAAAACTTACGGCGGAAGGAACATGCCCATGCGATGCTCCGGCAGGCCGTCCTGTGCCATGATCCAGATCAGCAGACAGCGCTCCTTCAGCAGGCCGATACC
>CAZEWU010000266.1:0-2424 GCA_964516155.1 uncultured Caldisericota bacterium | reverse complement strand
CGTTTCATGGTTTCTTTCAGAGAGTCGCCCATCATGGGGCCGATGGCGGGGATGCGGGAAAGCAGGGGAATAGACCTGGTCTGAATGGAAGCGGTCAGGCGCTGCGAGACCCACTTGTCCCCGTAGAAATCTGTAAGTCCTGCCCCGAAGGTTGCGAGCGCAAGGCCTGTGACCGTCTGGTTCCCACGCAACGTCACACAGATAAAAGCGTGAACGGCAGCGGCCATACCGGCGGCCACCATGCCCATAAGAAGCCCGAGATAGGGATTGCCCGTGCTGTGCGCCGTCAGAAATCCGAAAAACGCACCGATCAGCATGAGGCCTTCCAGCCCCAGATTGAGGATACCGCTTCGTTCAGTAAGGACTTCACCCAGCGCCGGGAACAGGAGAACCGTCCCGGATTGTATCGTCCCCTGAAGGACCTTGATAAGGATAGTTCCAAATGTCGGGTTCATGCTGCCAGCCTCCTTGTGGAAACAACACGATAATTAGTAAGGATCTGACCGGCCAGCAGGAAGAACAGGATCGACCCCTCAATGACACCAACAATACCGAAGGGAACGCGCAACGTGATCTGAATCTGACGTCCGCCGCCTTCAAGCGCCGCCAGGAGAATCGAGACCCCCGCTGCCGCGATGGGGTCAAGTCCTCCCAGCCATGCAGCGATAATGGCTGTAAATCCGTAGTCTGCATCAATATCGATCTGCAGGATACGAAGAACACCTGAAAGGTGCGAAATGCCGGCAAGACCGGCAAGACCACCGGAAATAGCCGCAGCGATCACAACAGTTTTGAAAACATTGATACCTGCATAACGTGCAGCGTGCTCATTTTCACCAAGTACCCTGGCTTCATACCCGAATCTGGTCTTACGGACGATGATCCAGACAAGGATCGTTGCGGCAACAGCAAAGAAGAACCCGATATGCAGACGGGAAGGAGCGGCAAGAAAACGTGGAAGCTGTGCATTCGTCGCAAAATTCTTGGACAGCGGGAATCCGTGGCTGGTGGGATCACGCCAGGTACCGTACATGAGGTACCAGAGGATATACGAAGCAATGTAGTTGAGCAGAAGCGTCGCAATGACTTCGTTGACGTTCCAGTAGACCTTGAGCAGCGCAGGGATAACCGCCCACACAGCACCGCCTATCGTTCCAAGTACCATCATGAGCGTCAGGAGCAGCGGACGGGGCATCGCTGCCGGCCCGAACAGCGCCAGGTATGAGCCACAGATGGCACCGATGGTGAACTGTCCCTTTGCCCCGATGTTCAGAAAATTCATACGATAGACAAGACACAGGCCCACGGACATGAGAATGAGAGGCACCGCGATGACCAGCGTTTCAGAGAAGGTGTAGGAAGAACCGAACGCTCCTCTGAGAATGGCGCTATAAACCGCAAAAGGATTGATATGAGAGAACAGCATAACGATACCACCCGCAACAAGACCAAGCACGACTGAACAGACAGGAACCAGTACCCTGACCTGCAACGGCGTTTTGTCGCGTTTTTCAAATCGCAGCATAGCAAACCTCTTTTTGATCAGACTTATACGCTGACAGCGCCGGTCATCATGAGACCGATCTGGTCAACATCTGCGTTGTGCGCATCAACAATACCGACGATGCGACCCTCGTACATGACGGCGACCCGGTCGGCCACCATGAGGATCTCATCCAGATCCTCGCTGATCAGGAGAACAGCAACGCCGGCATCGCGCTGCTCCAGAAGAGTCTTCCGGACAAACTCAGTTGCACCGACATCCAGTCCGCGTGTCGGGTGTTCTGCAATAAGAAGGCGTGGATTCTCCTCAATCTCCCGGGCAAGCAGCAATTTCTGCATGTTACCCCCGGACAGTACCTTGACCGGAGCGCTCTTGACCGGGACGGCGATATCGAATTCTTTAATCAGCTTATCAGCGTACGAACAGGCGGCATTGTAGTTGATAAACGAACGACGGCAGATGGGTGCACGTTTGTAGTTGCGGAGAGCGGCATTTTCAATCGTCGAAAGATTGGGGACCAGCCCCACGCCAAGACGGTCCGCAGGAATATAGTTGACACCTGCATCTGCAAGAGCACAGGGGGTCGCGTTAGTGACATCGGCGCCCTGGACCAGGATCCGCCCCCTGACAGCGTGTCGCAGCCCGGTAATACATTCAGCCAACTCCACCTGCCCGTTGCCGGCCACGCCTGCAACCCCGATGATCTCTCCGGCATGCACGCTGACATCGAGGCTTCGTAATGCTTTGATGCCCCTGTCGTTAAACGCCTCAAGGCCTTCAACATGAAGAACCTCGGGGCCGGTTTCTGTCTTCATGCGTTCAAGACGGAACAGGACTTCACGGCCAATCATCATTTTGGCCAGCTGCTGCTCGGTAATGTCCGCGGTATTGACTGTTCCCACCAGACGGCCTTTCTGCAG
>CAZEWU010000265.1:0-2443 GCA_964516155.1 uncultured Caldisericota bacterium | reverse complement strand
GCTCCGGCACGGCCGTATGGTGGACGAGAACGATGCCAACAATGAAGGGCCTTATTCGCCTGAACGGGCTGGATGTATCCCGGCGTCCTCTCTCGCGGATCTGTGCTTTGCTCCGGGAGCGACGCAGCAGGGCATACGCCGGCAGATGACGCAGCAGGGAGGACTCGTTTCCCATCTGGGCACTAATGATGCGCGGGAGGTGCGCCGGCGCATTGATGCGGGCGATGCCGAAGCCCGGCTCGTTTACGAAGGGATGGCCTATCAGATCGCCAGGCAGATCGGCGAAATGGCTGCTGTGGTCGACGGCGATGTGGACGTCATCGTACTCACAGGAGGCCTGGCTCACGATGATTTGCTGATGAAATGGATCACGGATCGCGTTGCCTTTATTGCCCCCGTGGAGATCATGGCGGGAGAAAACGAATTGGAAGCGCTCAATGATGCATATCTGCGTTTGAAACACGGGTTGGAATCAGAAAAGACGTATGACTAAGGGAGGTAGTATGCCGATCAGAACGTTTGATGATTTACTGGAAGAAGCCAAGAAGCGTGGCCGCAAAAAGCTGGCGGTCGTTTTCCCGGAGGAAGTCTCTCTGCACGCAGCTCTCCTTGCGTATGAAGCAGGCATCGCCGCGCCGGTTCTTGTCGGTGACCCTGCCAGGATCCATGAACTGCTGGTCCAGGCGGGCAAAGAAAACGAATCGTTCGAAATCGTTGAAGCTGTGACTCCGGTGGAAGCATGTGCCACGGCGATCGCACTGGCTCATGATGACAAAGTGGACGTAGTCCTGAAGGGCGGAGCGCAGACAGCCCAGTTGCTTCATGCGGTTCTCAACAAAGAGTATGGCATCCGCGCCAGCAAGGTCCTTTCTGAATGTTCTATTTATGAAGATACGCGCGTGCGCCATTCCCTGCTGGCGGTCGTCGATGGAGGGATCCTCATCGCTCCCACGCTGGAGGAAAAAGTCGCAGCGATCAAGAATACCGTCGGGGTCTATCACAAACTCGGGTATGAGGATCCGAAGGTCGCTGTCCTTGCTGCCGTTGAGACAATCACAGAGAAGATGCCGTGTACCGAAGAGGCGGCCATTATCGCCCGCATGTCCGAACGCGGACAGATCAAGGGGTGTACGGTCGACGGGCCGCTGGCGCTTGACAATGCAGTTTCGGAGCGTGCGGCCGCCATCAAAGGAATCACAGGTGCCGTCGCCGGCAATGCCGATATCCTGATCGTCCCGGATATCGAAGGCGGCAACCTGCTTGGTAAATCCATGACGTATTTTGGCGGGTTCACATCGGCCCACGTGACAGTAGGAGCGCGCAAGCCTGTGCTGGTCCCATCGCGCGCCGACGACGGGCGTACCAAGCTCATGTCGGTTGCGCTCGGCATCGTTGCTTACTACTAGGAGGGAGTCATGGAACCGATGAGACATCTTTCTGATATCGCTGTTGCAGTGAAGGGTCGGCCGCGTAAACGCATGGCTGTTGCTTATGGACAGGACGTTCATACGCTGCAGGCTGTCGACCGTGCAGTCAGGGAAGGGATTGTTGATGCCGTCGTCGTAGGAGACAGACAGACGATCACGGCAGTTGCCACCGAAAACAATGTTGATACAAGCCTGTTCGAGATCATGGACGTCCAGGGTGAGATTCCGAGCATTCGTGCCGCCGTCCAGCTGGTGCATGAGGGCAAGGCCGATATGCTGATGAAAGGTCTTGCACATACTGACAACTATATGCGTGGCATTCTGGACAAACAGCAGGGGCTGCTCCCCGAAGGGGCCCTGCTCTCCCATGTCTCCGTCTTTGAGATCCCGCGCTATCCACGGCTTGTGGTCGCTTCCGATGTCGCCGTCGTCCCGGAGCCTACGCTTCAGGACAAGATCCGGATCACTCAGCTGACTCTGAAAGTGGCACGGGCGCTTTCTATTGCAGTACCGAAGGTCGCGTTCCTGTCCGCGAGCGAGAGCGTTCTCAAATTCACGAGCAGCAGGGATGCGGCTGTTTTGACGGGCATGGCCGTGCGCCGGCAGTTCGGCGCCATGACAGGCGAAGGCCCGATTTCGCTGGATTGCGCTCTTTTCCCGGAAGTCTGTGACGTCAAGGGGTTCAAAGGACGTGTCCGGGGAGACGCCGACGTTCTGATCATGCCGAATATCGAGACAGGAAATGTCTTCTACAAGACGGTCTGCAAGTTTGCCGGCGCTGAAGTCGCCGCTATCGTGACCGGCACCTCGGCGCCCTGTATTCTCACGAGTCGCGGGGATTCTGAAGATTCAAAGTTCTATTCCATCGCACTCGGAGCATTGAATGCATGAAAAGCGGGGTATAATAATAGTTTAGCGCTATAGACAACGCAAAACTCTGTTTGTTTGAAGGGAGCTTCCTTGGTACGAAGAAATGATCTCCGCAATATAGCTATTATTGCTCATGTCGATCATGG
>CAZEWU010000264.1:0-2450 GCA_964516155.1 uncultured Caldisericota bacterium | reverse complement strand
CAGCGTCCGCCGAACCATACTCTCGATAAGCATGGGCCTTGCCTCGTGTGCCCAAGGTCCTGGAAAACTCTGGAAATACACGACTTGGCACAGGCTTGTCCATCTCAAAGGTGCACAGATTCATGAGACGAACCACTCTTACTAAAGACACCTCAGGGGCACAAATAGATAATATGGATCCTCGCCCGTATTGTATAGGAGACATTCGATGAAACCGTTTTCTCCTTTCTTAGTGCCCTGCATACTGGGAATGATCGTGACAGGAAGCGCGCTTGCAGATGCGGATAATCTCTCACGGGAGATCCAAGCCATGGCATCCCAAGTTCAAGAGAGTATCAAGAAATATGATGAGGAAAAGAACACGGACATTCTGCTTAAGGCTTATAAGTCCCTAGCTAAAGTTGGGAATCGCTGGAAAGAAAATCCGACTCTCGTAAGACCTTCAGTGCTGAAGTGGCAGTTGATTATTCTGGAGACTGCCACAAGAAACCGGGATATGTCATATGATGTTGACGAACCATTTCAGGTGTATGTGCCGCCTTCTAATGAAAACTTGAAATATGCTGAACTGCGTATAATGTTTGAAGAGGCTAGAGCAGAGAACAATCGCCGCGAGCGCAAGTTTAATAGCGAGAAGAGGCTTCAAAGGCTACTGGATACGGGATTGAACGACATTGAAGGTCAGCTCAATCTTGGCCGAAGCCTGGGAGTTCTTTCATCCGACATTTCAGTCATCAGGAACACTGTCAAGGACCCGCAGTTTATGAAAGAAATCGAACAAGAAGTCCTTGTTCATTTTCCGGAAGTGTCAGCAGTGGATGCAAATGAAGACCGGAGAGAACACAGGTCGACAGATAGCACTACGCCTGACTCTTGTCCCGCAGCACAAGGAAGGGAGAAGTAAAGGGGAAATCGCGGGCGCATCATGACACCACACTAGGTTACGACGTCTCTGAGTCGTGATGCTACAGAATGTAGTTCAAGCCGTACCGTGCGCTGACGTTGACGAGTAGCGGACCCGGGAGCATCAGTACTACGCGGACGCGTGGGAATGGGCGCTGGCATGCCACGCCCTGACGGCAGGAGACGCGGATGCGCGTGCGGCGTATGAACACAACCTGTGCCTGCTTCGCCACGAGCCCCACTACGATGACTGCCTGTGGCAGTGTGAGTACATCCTGGCCGCGCTGCTCATGACCAGGCCGACACGCAGATATTCTGGAAACAGGCCTTGAATGCCGAGGGCGCGGCGCGCCTGCTCACGCAAGCCTACGTGTTCGTGCCTTCCTAAGAAGGCGTCCCGCACGTGGCGCAAGGCTGACGCCAACCGCGCCGGACATCCAGTTCCACCACCAGTCCTCCATCCTTTTCAAACACCCGCTTCACCACGTGCCGCTTGACTCCCAGCGTCCGCCGAACGATACTCTCGATAAGCATGGGCCTTGCCTCGTGTGCCCAAAGTCGTTGAACACTCTGGAGATACACGACCTGGCACATGCTTGGCCATCTCAAACGTGCAGAGATTCATGGGAAGAACCACAATTCTTTCGCCGAATGTAAAAGCGATATTTGTCTTTCCTAGAAACTTGATGGCCCTCGATACAATATGGGGTGATGTCGTCCAGAAACGAACGCGCGAACGTTATGGAAGTTATATGCCAACAGTCTTGGCAAATGAATGTGGCCATTTTTGCGGCATAGTGGGTCATACTAATGAATACAAAATGCTCATGAACGATTTACCTTTATGCCCTCGTAAATAGGGAGATATACGCACCAACGAAGAATGGTTAAGCGTTGTCATCACAGGGGAAGAGACGCCCTATTTTAATGGGCAGATATGGTATACTGATGAAGAAAGGAAGAATCCGCCTCCCCCTGTCGAAGGTCATGGCTATACCGAAGAACACATTGAAAGACTTTGGAATGAAATGAGTGGACAACTAAAAGGCGCTGGGATTAGCCCTTGATAAGGAAGATCCGCTATGAGACTCTTTGCGTGCTTGGTATTATGCACTGCGACTGCAGCATGCACAGTATATATACTGACAAGTGCGTGGACAGTGACGGATGGTGATAATTGCGTCACAACGTTGTTTCACGAGCAGCCAGAGGTGACTTCACAACAATCCACTGCGCCCAAGCCGCTATCTCACAATGTCGAAGAATTCCTCAAGAGTGACATCTCGATTGATCAACAGTCTTTGAGCGTGGGTGTCTCAGATCTGCCAGCTCTTGAAACATATTTATGGAATGACACCATAGGTGAAGATGATAAGGTTCTGCTGGCAATATGCAGGCTAGATTCTCCAGATAATGCGTTTAGAAAGCTCAAGAGTTATATTACGTATAGAAGTGGTAGTCTGGAACGCGGCGAAATCTTGTGGAAAATTAATGCAATCAGTTACCTGGGCCTTCTTCCTGCCTCGGTAGTAGCTGATTTTTTAGGC
>CAZEWU010000263.1:0-2483 GCA_964516155.1 uncultured Caldisericota bacterium | reverse complement strand
CTTCGACCACGAGGACGGTGCTGCATCGGTCGATCACACCGGCAGACACAGGATCTGGTTCATCCTGCCCGACCGGCAGCAGGCACCGCGGGATATAGACGTTGAACGTCGTGCCCATCCCGGCAGCCGTCGTGACGGTGATCCACCCCTTCGACTGTTTGACGGCTCCATAGACGATCGAAAGTCCAAGTCCTGTACCGGAGCCCGCCGGCTTGGTGGTATGGAAGGGTTCAAACAGATGTTCCATGATCTCACCCGGGATGCCGGCCCCAGTATCCTGAATGCTCAGGTGGACGTATTCTCCAACTGCGGCATCGTGATGCTGCCTGACATAGTCGGTGTCGATCACGGTGTTCCGGATGGCCAGGGTGATCCGTCCCTTGCCCTGCATGGCGTCGCGCGCGTTGACAGCCAGATTCAGCAGGATCTGGGCGATCTGCGCACGATCGGCAAGGATGTTCCATGCATCCGGTTGAAAATCACGCACGATCTCGATCGTTGCCGGCAGTGACGGCCGCAGAAGGTCGATGGCCTGACCGATGAGATCAGTGGAGCTGGATGCCACCGGATGGACCGGAGCATTTCGGCCGAAGGTCAGCAGACCATGTGTGAGGTCAGCGGCATTGTGCGCGGCGATCTCGATGGCGTTGATATTCTCAAGCACTGGATCTCCAGGCTGGAGACCGCTGCGAGCCAGCGCTGCGTTGCCAAGGATGCCGGTCAGCATATTGTTGAAGTCATGCGCGACGCCACCGGCCAGCTGACCGATTGCCTCCATCTTCTGCGACTGCAGGAGCTGCTGTTCCATGGACCGTTTCTCCTCTTCGGCTCGTTTACGGTCCGTGATGTCACTGAAGATGACGGCAAAACGATTGTCAGGCGACAGGGTGAACGCCTGGACCTCATACCACTTGCCGAGGGCGGCAGAGTAATGAGCGAACAGCCTGGGGAGACCGGAGCGCACGACGTCGGCGTAGGTCTCGATCCAGAACCTCTCTGTGCCGGGCAGTACCCTGAGGACGGTCTTGCCGATGATGGCGTCCGCCGCAAGCCCCGTCAACCGTTCGAATGCCGGGTTGACAGCCAGGAAGCGGTAGTCGACCGGCGTTCCCTGTGCGTCATAGAGCATTTCGTGGAGGGCGAACCCGGTGGTCATGTTGTCAAACAGCATCCGGTATCGATTCTCGCTTTCCTGCAATGCCTTTTCGGTTCGTTTGCGCTCGGTGATGTCCAGGCCGATCACCGCGAAATAACGCTGCCCCCCGATCTCGAGACTGGCTCCCGCCAGATACATGGGGATCGTCGAACCGTCTTTGCACAGCAGCAATGCTTCTGAATTGGACCATCCATCCGCATGTGCCGCGGGGATCACGCCCGGGTTGTTTCCATCACCCCTGAACCAGTCAGTAACAGACATATGGGAGAGCTCTTCGGCGGAGTACCCTGACATTTCCTCGAACTGCCTGTTCCACAGGACAAGTGATCCCTGTTCATCGTACAGATTGACGGTTCCAGGAACGCTGTCGAAGACCGCCTGCATCTGTTTGTGCTGCCTCTCAAGCTGTTCCTCGCTGGCATGCAGGGCCGCTTCGGTCTGCTTCTGCTGCGAGATGTCCTGAATGATACCGATGAGCTGACTGGGCAGTTCGTTTTTTTTCCACAAGGGGGAGACAGTGACATTGACCCATGTAAATGAACCGTCCTTGCGCCGGTATCGTTTCTGGACTGAGTAGTCCTGTGATTCCCCCCGGATGAGCCGCGCCCTCCTGTCGATTTCTGCAGCCAGATCCTCGGGGTCGGTGAGCGACTGAAAATCCATGCGCAGCAGCTTGTCCCGGGTGTATCCCAGGATGTCGGCAAAACGCTGGTTAACAAAGGTATATCTGCCGCTGATTGCCTCAGTTTTTGTGACGCCGACGGCGGCTTGCTCGGACAGGGCGCGGAACTGGACCTCGCTTTCTCTGACCTTCTGCGCAGACTCCTCGCGCCTGAGCTTGTGGATCATGAGGATGCCCAGGATCGCCGTGCTGAACGGATAGATGGTGAGGACGGGAAGGAAGATGTGCCGGATGACATCAAGAGCTGTATACCAGGGCAGCGTGAATGTGCACGCCAGCATGACGATGTGGACGGCATAGCCGAATACCAGCAGATCGCGCCAGGTCAGTTTTGTCAGGGGACGTTTCAGCGCATGGCGCCAGGCGAGGCCGATGACTCCGGCGGTGATGACGACGGAAATGCCCATGATCGTCGCGGCTCCGCCCTGAATGATGCGGAGTGCGACGGCGGTGGTCATCACCAGCAGAGTCGGGATGAACCCGAAGAACAGACCACAGATGCCGATAAGCACAGAGCGAGTGTCAAAGATGATGCCGGGCACGTAGATCCAGGGCGTCAGCATGATGGAGGCGACGACAATGCTCAGCCCCAGTCCGATCAGCCATGGACGCAGCCGGTGGTTGAGGACGAAGGGACGTTCGGCG
>CAZEWU010000262.1:0-2499 GCA_964516155.1 uncultured Caldisericota bacterium | reverse complement strand
AATCGAGTATCCCGCTACGCTTGCAGTGTATAAGGAACTTGAAAAGGAAGGGTTCAAAGCTCATTATATCAAAGTGGACGGAGAGGGGCGATACGATCTTGACCAGCTCGCTTCCTGTCTGAACGAGCATACGGTCATGGTCAGCCTTATGGGCGTCAACCATATGATCGGTACCATCGAGCCTGTTGCAGAAGCAGGGCAGATCATTGCAGACGCTTCAAGCCGCATCGGGCGCAAGATCCTCTACCATCTTGATTTTGCGAGCGCGCTGCAGACGCAGCGCCTGGATGTGAACGCTGTCCAGGTGGATCTTGCAAGTTTTTCGAGCAATAAGATCCACGGCCCGAAAGGCGTGGGCGCGTTGTACGTGCGCAAGGGGACGAAGATGCATCCCCTCACCTTTGGTTCGGAATCCTATTCCCCACTGGTCCCCGGTTCTTCGAACACGATGGGCATCGCTGGATTCGACAAGGCTGTCGAGTTGCTCTATGCAACATTTGACAAAGATGTTGCTCATATGAGATCTCTCCGTGACCAGCTCGCCGCGGAGATCAGGGAGCGGATCCCCTACATTCTTCTGAATGGGCCCGAAGGCGACGGCCGTGCTGCATCGCACCTCTGCGACAGTTTCCTCTACATCGAGGGGGAAGCGATCATGATGTTCCTTGATATGGACGGGATTATCGTTGATACCGGTTCTGCGTGTGCCGCGGCGACGCTGAAACCTAATTACATTCTTATGGCGATCGGGAGAAACCATGAGCAGGCGCATGGTTCGATCCGTTTCACGCTTTCTCGCTACAATACGGCGGCTGAGATGCACACGACGGTCGACAAGCTTGTTCCTATTGTAGAGCGACTGCGTGCTCAGAGTACGATCAGACCGCCGGCGGTCTGATAAGGAGGTTGGATCATGGCTATCAAGTATACAGAAAAGGTTATAGAGCACTTCAAGAACCCGCATAATATCGGTGTCATCGAGAATGCAGATGCCAGCGCGACGGAAGGATCTCCCGCATGCGGGGACGAGATCACGGTGTACCTGAAGGTCAACAAAGAGACGGATCGCATTGAAGACGTCAAGTTCCAGTCTTACGGCTGTGCCTCGAATATTGCGACCGGCTCTATTATCACGGATATGGCTAAGGGAAAAACACTGGATGAAGCCGAAGCGATCACCTGGAAGCAGGCGGCGGATGAACTTGGCGGGCTCCCTCCCGTCAAGATGCATTGCTCAGTACTGGCGGTCGACGGACTGCGGTCTGCCATCCGTACGTACAAGAAAGAAAAGAAGGGCATTGATTACGATACGACACTGGATGTGAAGACTATCACCGAGGAGCTGAAGCACGTCTTATGGCCGCCTCTTGGCATCGATATCATTACCCTCAAGATGGTCAAGTATATCGGTATCGATAAAGGCGCCGTCACGGTCGAGGTCAGCATTAACTCAGACGACAAATATCTGGATCCGACGGTTGCCGAGATTGTTGAACATGTCAGCAAGATCCGTGGTACTAAATCGGTCAACGTTGAGAACGTCTGATAACGGTTTGTTGCAGTAATCTATTTATACGGCTCTCAGCTCTTGGGCTGAGAGCCGTTGATGAACTCCTCCCTTTAGTTCGGGTTCCTCAGCATTTGAGTTTTGATGTGCAACCGATATACTGGGAGCGAGATTGACGATGGGAGGAAATTATGATCGATCTTCGTTCTGATACAGTCACGAAGCCGACGCAGGCGATGCGCGACGCCATGGCCACGGCGGAAGTCGGCGATGACGTCTACCGGGAGGATCCGACTGTTATCAAACTTGAAGAACTGGGAGCAAAGCTGCTGGGAAAAGAAGCCGGGCTGTTTGTATGCTCGGGAACGATGGGCAATCAGGTTGCCATCATGACTCACACACAGCGTGGTGACGAGCTTATTACCGAAGCGGAAAGTCATATTTTTTACTATGAAGTTGGAGATATCGCCGCTCTGTCAGGGGTGCAGGCCCGACAGATTCCCGGAAAACGGGGAGTCATGGATCCCGATGACGTCAAGTTCGCTATTCGTGACCCATTGAATATTCATTTTCCTCATACCTCGCTGATCGCTATTGAGAACACGCACAACCGCGGCGGCGGGAAGATCTGGCCTATCGAATACGTCCGGGAGATCTCAGCCATAGCGCATGAGCGGGACATCGCCGTCCATATGGACGGGGCGCGGATCTTCAATGCAGCTGTTGCATCCGGGATCAAGGCGGATGTCTGGGCGTCGTATGCCGATTCAGTGATGTTCTGTCTTTCCAAGGGGCTGTGCGCTCCGATAGGCTCTCTGCTGGTTGGTTCGAGAAAGTTCATCGAACGCGCGCGCAAAAACCGTAAGCGCCTTGGCGGTGGAATGCGTCAGGCTGGCATCGTGGCTGCTGCCGGGATCGTTGCGCTGGAAACGATGATTGATCGGCTGGCTGAAGATCATGCCAATGCAAAGTTACTTGCGACAGGACTCGCA
>CAZEWU010000261.1:0-2503 GCA_964516155.1 uncultured Caldisericota bacterium | reverse complement strand
ATTACGAGAACAGCCCTCCCCTTCTCCCTGATCTGGGCCTGGACCCTGCGGACGATCTCTTCGGCAGATGGCGCAAGCAAGCTTTTGATCTGCCTGTTCGTGCGATGTTCAAGCTCACGCACATGCGAAACACTTGACGCAATATCATCAAGGCCGCATGTCAGCTGATGTTCAACTTCTTCAAGCACTTGTCGCTGATGACGGCGGAACGACGTCGCCGTCCGGCCTGCGACAAAATACAGGCGTACATTTCCCCGGACCTTATCGGCATGCGTGATAGCAAAACCACCGATCTCTCCTGTTGAATGGACATGGGTTCCCCCGCATGGGTTCGTGTCAAAGTCTGCAATCCGGACGAGACGCAAAGGTCCGCCCGACAGTTCCGGGATCTTGCGCATGTTGTAGCGTCGTACGTCAGAAGCATCCGCAAAGACAGTGTCAACGGGCAGACATTTCCAGATCATACGTTCCGTCGTATCCTCGATCTCATCGATCATATCGCTGGAAAGACCGGGAGTATCGATCTCAATGCTGGCATCCTCCTCCGTCATATGGAATGAAAGCGTATGGATTCCTTTGTTCTCCAGCAGCCGGCTCACGAGATGCTGTACCGAATGAAGTTGCGTATGCCGCCCACGGCATTCTGCATCCACAACGCACGGGAACGTCTGTCCCGACTGTATATCGCTTCCATGAGGCAGCACGACGAAGGGCCCCCGTTCGTCCTGATGTGAAGTCAGAACAGGGATGCCGGCGACCGTTCCTCTGTCAGCAAGCTGTCCCCCCGATTCAGGATAAAAGTACGTTGTACCAAACCGCACGACGACGCCTTCTGGAGTTTCTTCCGCTCCGGTCACCTCCCCATCAAACTGAAGCTTCGTACTGTCTTCCCAGTATCCTTTCTGCATAGTGCTCCTTTGCTATTCCGGTTTCCTGGTATGAAGCGATTTCAGGTAACTCATGATGACTCTTTCGTAACCAGCCCCAGTCGGCAGATAGACAGCGTGATCATGGACTTCTTCCGGGAAATACTCCTGCGCCACCCAGTTGCCGGGGAAATTGTGCGGATATTTGTAGAGAGCCTGCCCGCTGTGGGTGTTTTTCAGCTGAGGCGGCGTATCAACGTTCTTGGTGGCCTGCGCAAGATCATGAGCGCGGCGCATCGCCCCGAGCACAGAATTGTTTTTGCGGCTCCCGGCAAGATAGATGACCGATTCAGTCAGATTCAGCATCGCCTCAGGAAGACCTACCGCCTGGACGGCCTCATACGCCGCAGTAGCCATTACTACCGCAAAGGGATTCGCCAGTCCGATATCTTCAGCAGCAAAGATGATCATGCGCCGTGCAACAAACAGAGGGTCGTCGCCGGCATCGATCATGCGAGCCATGTAGTAGAGGGCCGCATCAGGATCCGATCCACGCATTGATTTGATAAAAGCCGACGCCAGGTCATAGTGTTCCTGCGCAAAGTTTTTTGCAACGGGGACCTCTTTCAGAAGTTCCGTCAGGTCAGCTCCCGGAACAAGGCTGCCTGATTGATGAAGCCACACCAGCGCGTTGATCGCAACGCGGGCGTCGCCAGAACTGAAAGCTGCGATTCTTACCAAGACAGATTCATCGATCTGTAACCCGGCCCGTTCACATCCCTGCCGGAGAACACGTACGACTTCGGATGCCGTAAGCGGGGCAAATCGCAACATGAAGATCCGGGAACGCAAAGCGGGGGATAAGGAAGCATAGGGACTCTCCGTTGTCAGACCGAGGAATGTCATGAGGTGGTTTTCCAGCATCGGCAGCAGGAAGTCCTGCTGAACACGGTTGAAACGATGTACTTCATCAACAACAAGGACAAAGGGTCGCCGCGCATGCCGGGCCACGATCTGCCGTAATTCCGGAACACCGGCGGACACCGCCGTCACATATTCCATCTCCTGGCCCAGTTGGACTGAGACCAGCCTGGCAAAAGTCGTTTTTCCACAACCCGGCGGACCCCAGATAATAGCGCTGAAAGGGACGCGATCCTCTATGAAACGACGCAGAGGTTTTCCCGTCCCAAGCACACCAGACTGCCCGACAAACTGATCAAGATTCCCGGGTTCAAATGCAGCGAATATTTTTTGCGTATCATCCATAAGATATGGTTATATCACGGGCCGGGGCGAACGCAACGTGGTTGCAATTGTCGGCCCGGCCTGCCGTGATATAATCATCAGTACATTACGGTTCACACTCAAAGGAGAGATACATGCACCCGATCGCGTTCACGATAGGAACTCTTACCATCCGATGGTACGGGGTTATGATCGCCGTTTCCATTGTCATCAGTATTGCGGTCCTGTACACTGAATCACTTCATCAGCGTATAAACGCAGACGATATTCTGGATATGGCTATCACCGCCGTCATCTGTGGTATCCTTGGAGCCCGGCTCGGCTGGATCCTTACATCCAGGGATGTACTATGGTATCTGGCCCATCCTTTCCATATTCTGGCTATCTGGGAG
>CAZEWU010000260.1:0-2513 GCA_964516155.1 uncultured Caldisericota bacterium | reverse complement strand
CAATCGAGGCCCAAGTTGGGGTTTCATCAGTTCTGCAGCAGATTACCGCCTCGCTGTCGGCTGTCAACACACAGAGGCTTGCGCTCGAAGCCGACCGCAATGAGTATGCCCGCACCAAGAAACAGCTTGAAGAAGTCTATGCTATGAAAAAACAGCAATCTGCGCTGCTCAGCCAGCAACAGGCTGTCAAAAAACAGACCGCGAGCTATCTTGCCAAAAAAGGCAGTCAATATACCGCTGATGAGCTGAAGATCAAGGATGAAATGGAACGTGAAAACAAATTCATCGAACAGGTAATCGCAGAGATTGAGAGACAAAAATATCCAGGGAAAGCTCCTACCGGGAAGCTCTCCTGGCCGGTGACCGGCCATATAACGATTACGGATCCTTTCGGATGGCGTCACGATCCGATCAACGGCGTGTGGGAGCTTCACACGGGCACCGATATCGGGGCGCACATGTCAACGCCTGTCCACGCTCCTGCCGATGGTGTCGTCGTCTATGAGGGAAGGCATGGCGGATACGGCAATATGCTGATGGTGCAGCACAGTCAGACCATGACAACCGTTTACGGACATCTGAAGAGTTTTATTGCCAAAAAAGGGCAAACTGTAAAACGTGGTCAGGTTATCGCTCTTTCTGACAATACCGGGTGGAGCACCGGTCCTCATCTACATTTCGAAGTACGCATCAATGGAACAGCTAAAAATCCGCTCCTTTACCTGGCGCCAAAACCCTGACTTTTGAAAGGAGACATACGTGTCTTCAAAAAACTCTCGTTTTTTTATTCCGATTGTTGCAGTTCTCGTCGTTATTATGGCGTTTTGGATTGGATTCGCGGCATATCCATATCTGGAGCCCCGGCTGACGGAAGCGACAAGGCCGTCATCCGTTCAAACAACTCTGAGCCGGGAGCAATATCTTCAGCTCTCCGGCCAGATTTATGATACGGTCACGCGTCAATATTACAAAAAAGTAAATGGCGACAGCCTCCTCAAGGGACAGGCCGCCAGCCTCGGCGATCCATATACCGAGCTTTTTACACCAGTAGAAGCGGCGGATTTCCGCGACCAGCTGGCTGGAGAATACGTCGGTATAGGCGTGGTCATTTCGTACAACAAGACCGCCAATGCCGTCCAGATCATACGGATTTTTGACGGAGCACCGGCAGAAAAATCCGGCCTGAAGCCAGGAGATCTCATTGACAGCGTAAGCGGACATACAGCCCGTGGATTGAGTCTGGATACCGTCTCGGCACAAGTGAAAGGAAAAGCTGGAACATCTGTGCAATTGTGCGTTGAACGTGCGGGGAAGTTTCTTGATTTTACTATTACCCGCCAGGAAGTTGCACTTCCCGTCGTCGAAGAAAACGTTATCGGGAAAAACGTGGGCTATATCTCTGTGTCTTCCTTCAGCAGCGGCGTTGCTGCCAAATTCACGCAGGCTCTTCACAGGCTTGAGAACAAAAAAGTCCGTGGCATCGTCATTGATATCCGCGATAATGGGGGAGGATACCTCAACGAATGCCTGGACATGCTGGCTGATTTCATCAAGCACGGTACAGCACTCTGGACCCAACAGGCAGGTGGGCAGTTAAGCCCCATCGCCGTTAGTGGAAGCAGCGTCTCATTCCCGGTCGTGGTACTGGTCAATGAGAATTCCGCGAGCGCTTCTGAGATTTTTTCGGCTGCGATGAAAGAAAACAAGGTCGCCCTTATTGTAGGGACAACCACATATGGCAAAGGGCTGATACAACGTACCTGGAATCTCTCAAGCGGATACGAACTTAAGGTTACTGTTGAAGAATATTACACACCAAACAAGAATACAATCCAGAAGAAGGGTCTTGCGCCTGACATCTTCATCGCTGATCCGGTCCCCGGCACGTTCGGGACTCTTCCCGGCGACGCTCAGTTGAAACGTGCCGTTCAGTTGATCGAAGAAGGCAGAAAGCCATGATCGTCATTATTTCGGGACCTTCAGGGGTTGGCAAGAGCACCATTGTCGAAGAATTGCTGCATCGCTACCAGGATATGCATCGTTCTATCTCGGTCACGACAAGGGATCCCCGCCCCGGTGAAGCCGATGGCGTCGACTATCACTTTGTGACGGAAAGCATGTTCCAGAAGTGGATTGACAATGATTTGTTCGCCGAGTATGCTAGTATATGTGGACATCATTATGGAACACTAAAATCGTCTCTTGCTGATGTCAAGCCGGATGAGATTGTCGTCCTTACGATAGATATTCATGGCGGCCTGAATATCAAGCATTTATTTCCTACGGCTCTTATGGTTTTTCTCAAACCACCGGATGTGACGGAACTCGAGCGACGCCTTGAGAAGCGTGGTTCTGAAACAGAAGAAGAAATCGCCGGGCGTATAGATCTGGGACATTTTGAGATGACGTTTGCCAAAGATTACGACTATATGGTTACAAACAACGATCTTAACACAACGGTCGCTATTGTCGACAGTATTATCCGCAATTCGCTACGGAGACAGGAGCCTATA
>CAZEWU010000259.1:0-2519 GCA_964516155.1 uncultured Caldisericota bacterium | reverse complement strand
CAACGCCAGGTACGAATCGCGATACCGTACCGCTTTCTCATATTGCTGCTCACGTGATGCCTGCTTCATATTGTTTTCCAGCTGTCGCAACAATGATTTCACTTTCCCGTTCAGAAATGCCTCCAGATTGCGGACGACAAGAGCATATTCCGCCTGCGAGCATTTATTGCCACAAGGTCCGAGGCAAAGTCCAAGGTCAAAATCAAGGCACGGTCTGGTCGGCGCTGATACATCGATATGCCGGTGGCAGGTTCTTACGGGAAAGGCATGACGCAGGCTGTCCAGCCCGAGATTCAACAGCCCGGCTTTTGGGTAAGGGCCGAAATACCTGTTCTTCGTAGCTACGGCACGACGCGTTTTTCGCAGAATGGGAAACAGTTCCGTCGTAAGCTCAATAAGAGGGTACGACTTGCCATCGACCAGCTGGATATTGAAGTGAGGCTTATATCGCTTGATAAAATTAGACTCGAGAACAAGGGCCTGATCCTCATGTCCTGCGGTAACAAAGCTGAAGAACCGGGCATTGCCGACCATAGATCTCGTTTTCGGGGTCAGATCATTCCTGAAGTAGGACGTTACCCTCTTGCGAAGATTTTTTGCTTTTCCGACATAGATAATCTTTCCAGTACTGTCTCGTATGACGTAAACTCCCGGCGTAGCCGGGAGTTTACTGAGAGATGCCTTCTCAAATGGCAGCCTGTAGGCATCTTCCAGGCCATCAGAAACACTATTTTGCGTAATCGGAGTATCTGGTTTCACGGACCACAGTGACCTTTATCTGCCCCGGATAGGATACTTCCAGCTCTACTTTTCTCGCAACATCCATGGCGATCTTGGCAGCCATTGATTCGTCTACCTCTTCCGGTTCAACAATAATACGAAGTTCACGCCCCGCCTGAATCGCATAAGATTTCTTGATCCCGGGAACGGAATTAGCAATGAACTCCAGTTTCTCTAACCGCTTGATGTAACTCTCGACACTCTCCCTGCGAGCTCCAGGCCGAGAAGCCGACAATGCGTCGGCAACATGAACGAGCACGTCAAGCACAGATTCCATGGGGACATCCGAATGATGAGCGGCAACCGCATGAACAATGGCCTCTGGTTCGCCGGCCTTCGTCAAGATGTCCGCGCCGATCAATGCATGTGACCCTTCCACCTCATAGTCGACAGCTTTCCCGATATCATGCAGGAATCCAGCACGCTTTGCCGGTGCGGCGGGAAGTTTTAATTCAGAGGCTATATTCGCTGCAATGAATGCAGTTTCGATCGAATGTGCAAGCACATTCTGTCCATAACTCGTACGGTATTTCAAACGCCCCATCAGTCGTGTAACGTCATCTGACAGACCCGTTATACCGACATGAGTCGCCGCCTGCTGACCTTCATTGAAAACGCGTTCATCCATCTGGTGTTCCGCTTCGTCGACAAACTGTTCGATATGCGCCGGATGAATACGTCCATCAGCGACAAGGCGTTCTAATGCTATGCGGGCAACTTCACGGCGGATAGGGTTGAATGCCGAGAGGGTAACGGCTTCCGGCGTATCATCAATCAGAAGATCCACTCCTGTAAGGGTCTCAAAGGCTCGGATATTACGCCCTTCGCGACCAATGATGCGTCCCTTCCAGTCTTCGGATGGCAACGGGACAACGCTGATTGTTGATTCACCAACATAGTCCGTTGCAATCTTCTGTATGGAAGATGCGATGACCTCGGCCGCCTTGGCATCCGCCTGGATCTGCGCATCATGGACAATCTCATTCACCATCTTGGCGGCATGCGCCTTTGCGTCTTTTTCCGCCTTGTCCAGAACGACAGCACGCGCTTCATCCTGGCTCAGCTGGGCGATGCGATGCAGTTCTGTCTCTGCTGCCGTCCGCTGCGCTTCCAAAGCATCTGCCTTATCGCGAAGCTTCTGCTGCATAACATCAAGTTCTTTGTCTTTCTGCTCCACTTGTTCAGAGCGATGGTCAAGAAAACTCTCTTTCTGAATAAGACGACGCTCGGTTTTCTGAAGTTCACCCTGCCGAACGTTATACTTCCCCTCCAGCGTCGTCTTTTTCTCCTCCAACTCTTCCTGGAGTTTAAGCCTGTTCTTGGCATTCTCAGCTTCAATATTGGAGCGCGCTTCCTGTTCCATCTTGCGAACAAGTTCGCGAGCAGATTCGACACGGTTCCTCGATATATATCCTTCAATAAGAAGCCCTATAACAATACCAAGAATCAGCATCCCCGCGTATAACGCGGAGGCGATGATCCCGTTCATCCCGTTCACCTGTCTACCATCCTTAGTATGTCTGGCTTTAGAACCGGTCAACCCGGTCCAAACCCCACAGGAAATATACCCGGTTATTCTGCAGCGGCAGATTCCCCTTGGGGTAATAGTTTCTCAACGACCTTCCCCTTGATATCCTTCAAGATGTCCTGATGTTCTTTGAGATAGGTAGCAGCATTATCACGGCCCTGTCCAAGACGTTCACCGCCATATGCATACCATGAACCACTCTTTTCGATAA
>CAZEWU010000258.1:0-2522 GCA_964516155.1 uncultured Caldisericota bacterium | reverse complement strand
AGCGGAACATCGGTAAGGCCCGTCCGATCCCGTGCGGTACGACAGAGATGGATCTCGATCATCGCTCCGGTCGCTCTTGTTGGAGGTATCACAGTGCTCTGCTCACTTTTCCGGCAGCACATCAGTTCTGCCGACGTTGCAGTCGCCATGATCCTCCCCGTCGTTTTCAGCAGCGTTTTGTGGGGACTTGTGGCGGGCCTTCTTTCGTCAATAACCGCCATCATCGCCTTCGACCTGTTCTTCGTACCGCCGTTTTTCTCCTTCGCGATTGGGAATGCCAGACAGTACATACCAACGTTTCTTATCTTCATTGTCGTCGGGGTCGTCACGAGCCTGCTTGAAGACGTCGTCCGCAAACAGGGGGTACGGGGAAGACAGCGGGAACGGTTTGTTTCCACACTTTATGAATTCAGCCACGACCTCATGGCCGGACGGTCCCTGGAAGAGAATCTCAATCAGGCGACACACAATATCTCCGACGCCTTCAAATGCGACGTTGTCATTCTGACGCCGAAGCTCCCCGGCGTTCTGGCGCCCCGCGCCACTGCAGGGAACCTGCAGACGCTTAATGACAACGCTATCGGCGTGGCGCTGTGGACGTTCAACCAGGAACAGCCCGCCGGACATGGGACAGAAACGCTGTCGCAGATCGACTGGTCTTTCTTCCCGCTCGTCGCCCACGAACGGGCGCTCGGCGTTCTGGGCATTCAGCTGCACGAGAGGTCTTCGGTCCTGACATTTGAACAACGCCAGCTTCTGGACGCATTCGCCAATATGCTGGCACTGTTCATGGCCAGGAACGTCGTTTCCTGAGCCTTCGCACTCTCCCGGGAACGCCCGTTACGCGAGGATGTCCCCCACAAATATGATCGAAGGCGCAGCCGTCTCATCCATAAGGATACTGATCGCATCAATGTGGATGCTGCGCACCGGGTAACGTACACCCGGGATCTTCAGCAAGGCCATCGCCTGGGTCGATCGTTTCAGATGCTCCTGCTTCGACAGGCTGATCGCCTCGAGCGGATCCCCGAACGCCGTCGTGCGCCTTGTCTTGACTTCGACAACATGCAGCTGACCTTCTTTCTCTGCGATGATGTCCAGTTCCCCATAAAGCGTCTGAAAGTTTCTGACGACCACACGGAACCCGTGGCCGGTCAGCCACGCCGCCGCCAGATCCTCACCCGTTTTTCCGAGGATGCGATTGTGCTGACTTTTCAAGCGGCAGTTCCTCTTGCGTCTCTTCGAGCTGTTTGACGACAAACGTACGCCGGTGTTCCGGTGATGGTCCTTTGATCCGCAGAGCCTCGATGTGCTCATGCGTGCCATACCCGACATTCCGTTCAAGCCCATACCCATGAACATGGTGGGCCATCTGGCGCATGGCGTGATCCCGTTCCACCTTGGCTGCGATACTTGCGCCCGCCACGGCGAGCACCATGGCGTCTGCATCGACAACAGCCATGCACACGGGGTCTTCTCTGCCGCGGAGAAACGGGGGAAGGAGCGGCCCGTCTACCACGACGCCGACGCGGCCGGTCTCATACCGCGCCTGCACCAGTGGAAACAGGGCATGAAAAGCCCGTTCCATTGCAGCATACGTCGCCGGGAGGATGCCACAGGCATCGACCTCCGCAGCAGTCGCATACCCCGTCGCGAACAAGGCATGTTCAGGCAAAAGAGCATAGGCTGTTTCGCGCTGACGCTGGCTCAGTACCTTGGAATCGTTGATGAAACCGGTATTACGCGGATCGGTAATAGCGCATGCACCGGCATAGACCGGCCCCGCCAGAGCGCCACGGCCGGCTTCGTCGATCCCGATGACGACATCCAGGCCATAGCGCATCTTGATACCCTGTTCAAACAGCGCAAGCGCCTCATGCCGCATATGTTCTTCTCCTCAGCTGATGATAAAAAAATACCCTTCCCGCTGTTTCAGACAGCGGAAAGGGTCGCTTGTTCTTGTATTACTGCGCAAGGACCGTCTGTGCCTTCAGCACGGTAAAGTGCTTGAGTGGCCAGTAGGCAAACATTGCGCGCCCGATGACGGATTGAAGAGACACGGTACCGAACGAACGTGAATCCAGGCTGACAGCCCGATTATCTCCCATCAGGAACAATTGCCCCTGCGGAACGAGCGTCGGCCCGAAGTCCGTCATAACGTATCCATGAAGGTACGTTTCCTCTGCCGCCTTGCCGTTGACGTAGACCTTTCCATCCCGCGCCTCCACCGTTTCTCCGGGAAGACCGATAACACGCTTTATATACGGATCGCCCGTTGTTATGCCGGGAGGCCAGAAAATGATAACGTCGCCACGGTGCGGCTGATGAAAACGATACGACATCTTGTCCACCATGACCAGATCATTCGGAAAAACGGTGGTCTCCATGGAGGACATCTGGATCCGATATGGCTGTATGACCCATTTGCGCAATGCATAGGATGCGCCGATGGCAATGACGATAATAACGACCCAGTCGACAACTTCACGAAGGACTTTGTTCAACGGTTACGCTTCTTTCTT
>CAZEWU010000257.1:0-2555 GCA_964516155.1 uncultured Caldisericota bacterium | reverse complement strand
AACCCCTTGGCGCTGATGTCGCTCGTGAAGAACACTTCCGGTCCGACCGGGGCGCTGCCCGTCGAGCTCGCGCGCGGGGCGGCTCCCGCGCACCCGGCGACGACGAACCCGCCCAGAGTGACGGCACCGCCTTGGATGAAGTCACGACGATCGATCCCTGCGCTCTTGAGCTGGGCGCGAGAACCGCGGTCGCTGGGAAGGGGCTTCTTCATTCGGTTTTCCTCTCTCGCAGCGCTCCCGCCCCGTGCGGACCGTCGGGGCCTGTCGCCCTCCGCGAACGATCTCGCAGGGTGCATCGGGCGCTTCCCGGTGAAACCACAGGTCCCAGAAGTTCCGCGAGCGTGGCGAAAGTCCTTTGGAAAGCGTCAGTACCTGCACGATCATGGTACCCGGGTACCGGCGCTGCAGCCAGCGCACATCCTGCAGATCTCCCATCTCGAGGACGCGCTCGATGATGGCGGCCGCATGCAGCGATGCATCCAGCGATGCAGGGTCTGTATCCCAGAACAGGCGACGCAGACGCACAGGAATCCCCTTTTCCTCGGACAGACTGTCGACAGTCGCCTGAACATCCGGTCTGCTCATGGGACCAAGGTACGCCTGGACCGTATGCCTGCCCTCGCGCCGAGAGACATAGGCATACCGCCGTCCATGAATCGTGCGAATGACAATACTCATCTTCGGGACCTCCTGTGAATATTTTACACAACATGTCGTGTAATACAAGAATCTCCGGTACGGGTAGAATGGACATTCGCCTATACGAGGACGACAAAGTACTGCGAAACCAACCGGCAACTGCTGTGCTATGTATATTCTACGTTCCAGGATATGTTCCTGGAGCAGAACCAGGATCATCCGTCCGGATGATAATACAATGCTGACGCGGACTGTGCCGCCGGATTGCGGTATACTGATGGTGGTAAGGCAAGTCGGAGCCAGACTCTACCCTGTCGATCGGGTCTATCCCCTCGTGCAGAATAAGGAGCGTGTCCATTGAAAAAGACGGCAGTATTGATTTATAGCCAGTTCTGTAATTTTGAATTCGGCGTGGCACTTGAAATGCTCGCAATGGCACAGAAGCCGATAACCGTCTTTGCCGGAAGCTCAGAACCGGTACGGAGCGAAGAGGGACTGACGGTGGTTCCGGACAGAACAATAAGCGAAGTGAACATCGATGACTACGACAGCCTGCTGCTGACTGGAGCAATGGATATACGAGAAGCTGCAGAAGACGCATCGATCTTGAAGTTCATCAAGAAATTCGATAGAGACGGCGTGACGATAGGCGCGATTTCCATTGCTCCCCTCCTTCTCCTGAAAACCGGAATGCTCCGGGGAAAGCCATTCATGGCGGGAGTCACTAAGCAGGATCTGGCCGAGGAGGGATTCACCGGGGAAGATCTGCGTCAGATGATCGGCTGGGACGACAATCTGAAAAATCCTGTTCCGGAAGGATACGTCATAACGGGCAATATCATCACGTCCATCTCCTACAACTTCGTCAAATGGGCGATGGCATTTGGGAAGATGATCGGTATCGATGTTTTTCCAAAAGCATTTGGTTTGAACGAGGAGATTCCAACGTGCCCATAGAGCGCGGCAGGTGCCGCACAAGGAGACAGTCATGGAAAAACCGACAACAAAGCAGCAACTGATCGATGAGGCCCAGAAGGACTATACGGCCCTGCAGGCGCAGATCGCCGGGTTTACGCCGGAGGAGATGCTCCGGCCGGGGGTCGTCGGCGCCTGGTCCATCAGGGACGTCCTGGCATACCTGGCGGAATGGCAGCGGATGCTCATGGGATGGTATGAAGCGGGACTGCGCGGCGAGACGCCGGCCGTCCCTGCAGAGGGATACAACTGGAGCCAGCTGCCCGCGCTGAACCAGGAGATCCACAGGCGCTTCAGGAATACGCCGCTGGACAGGGTCAGGGCCGGCCTGGACGCATCGCACAGGCACGTCCTGGAGGCGGCCGGCGCACTGTCAGAGGAAGAGCTGTTTACTCCGGGGCACGACACATGGACCGGCATCAACACGCTGGCCTCCTACATCGACGCTAACACCGCCGCTCACTACCGGTGGGCGCAGGCCAACATCCGCAGGGGGACCAGGACCTGGAAAACCGTGAAAACAGCCGAACAACAGCCGGCAAAGGAGCCGAAGACAGGGAGCGGCACCGCTCTGCTGATCATCGATGTCCAGCAGGGACTCTTCGAGAAAGCGACCCCGATCTGCCAGGGAGATCAGCTCCTGAAGAACATCGCCATGCTGACCGAACGCGCCCATGCAGCCGGCGTCCCCGTGTTCTACATCCAGCACGCGAACGCAACGACGCTGATCGAGGAGAGCAGGGAGTGGCAACTGCACCCGGCGCTGAAGCCGCAGAAGACCGATCACTTCGTCCGCAAACATCACGGCAATGCATTTGAGGACACGCCGCTCGGGCAGGAGCTGGACACCCTGCAGATCGGCAGGGTCGTGGTCGCGGGGCTGGTCACCGACGGCTGCGTGCAGGCGACCTGCAGGGGCGCCCACGCCCTGGGGTATGACG
>CAZEWU010000256.1:0-2560 GCA_964516155.1 uncultured Caldisericota bacterium | reverse complement strand
GAGCGGTAGGGCAGATAGGTCCCGACACACCGACAAGTATTGAATGTCGTGCTGAGGACCAGACGCAGATCAAGAAGTTGTTGACAAAACGGAACGATGCAGCGAACATCCGTATAAACCCCGTTCTTTCTGACCCTGATGGTGGGCTGATGGTGAAATTTCCTGAGGGAGATGTCGACTTGACGCTATCGGCAGCTTGCGCGGCTCTCAAGGAAGAAACGCTTGTTGAAACTGCTAAAGCTCTCTTCAGCGAGAAGCCATGATTGTATCGTATACCCCTCATCAAGCCGATCCAAAAGAATATGCATATGTCTCTGGTTCCTTTGCCGTTCGTCGTGGTCTCCTTCTTCCTGTCCAGGAGCTGCAAAGCGTGCCACGGACGATTGAGGCACTTGTTACATTGCTGAATCGGGGAGTCTATGCTCCGATGGGAGCCATACTGACTGCGCAGGATGCGCTCATGCATGTCGAGGATGTCTGGCGACGGTTTCTTGAACGAACAGCGCGGGACCTGCCGGAGCCGTTTCTGCCTTATGTTCTGAAAATCCTTGACGAGAGAGATTATGCCAAAGCGGGATTAGCAGGATTTCTGCTGTATGGAGATAAGTGTCCGGCAAAAATGACAGGCTTGGCGGCGGAATACGGCGAGTACTGCAGCAGATTGGAGAAAGCAGGAGAAAAAGCATCGCTTCTTTTCAAAGAGACATTCTTTGGGCGTTCTCTCGCCGATGGATTAAGATCATCGCAACGTGATGCGTCTGCGTCTGATGCTCAAATGATGTTTGATCTGTCAGTATCAGAGGAATTGCATCGACTTGCCGTCGCATATGGCCATCCATCGGTCATCGCCTATTCCGATGGTCTGCTGGACCTCGTGCTGGCTGGGTATGTCCTGAAGTTGAAACTGCGAAGCAGTTCTGGTGTTGCAGTTTCAGCCGAGCGTTCATTCGCGTTTGCCGATCTCGGGGCCAGGGCCAAGCTGACGGCTCTTGCAGAACATGTGCAGCCAATTGCCTGGGATATGCTGCAGCCGCGTGATCTGGTCGGTCCGGCTGTTGTTGCAGATCTCCCGACCGATCGAAGGTATACAAAAGGCCAGCGGTTACGAATGCTTGAAGACTCCTTGGAAACATGGCTTGTGGACTATACTCGAAGCAGTGACGCCGAGCCATATGGCGTCACGATGGTTTTTGCGTATATGATTGATTTCCGGCGAGAAGTATGGACATTGCGCCGGTTGCTCAGGTCGGCTGTGTTGATTGAATCTGCGCAGAGAGGTGCACGATGAGCGGGGCCGCCGTTATCACCACCGGTGATTTTGTCGGTGCCTTTGAATCACTGGGCATGACGGGCGTTACTGTCCAGAATGGAGACCAGGTTCTGCAAGCAGTGCAATCCCTGGTGCAGAAGGGTGGATTTGGGTTGATCCTGATCACTTCTAATGTTGCTGACGAATGGTCTGCTTCGAGCATGGCGGAAAGACTCGTTGTTCCTGTCGTGCTCGTTATTCCTGCAACGACTGCCGCATCCGCAGCGGCCACATCTTCAGTGCGGCGTCTGATCGAGAACGCGGTCGGGGTAGACATTGTTGGAAAAATGACGGAGGAGAAGAGCCATGGCATACGGTGAGATCGTCAAGGTTGCAGGACCCCTGGTAGTTGCCCGGGGACTGGTTAACCCTGAGATGTATGAACTCGTCAGAGTTGGTGAGGCAAACCTGTTTGGCGAGATCATCGAATTGCGCGGGGAACTTGCGAGCATCCAGGTTTATGAGGAAACGAGCGGGATCGGACCCGGGGAACCTGTTGTTCAGACTGGCAGTCCGCTTGCTGTAGAACTTGGTCCTGGGCTGATTACCTCCATTTATGATGGGATACAGCGGCCATTGGACACGCTGTGGCACCAGTACGGCGATTTCGTTCCGCGAGGAGTTTCGATTCCCGCTTTGCCGCGTGATCGCAAGTGGCATTTTGTTCCGCTTGTCAAAGTGGGAGACAGAGTTGTTGAGGGAGATTTCCTTGGCAAAGTTGCAGAGACAACAGCTGTGACCCATTTTATCATGGTGCCAAAAGGGGTTTCCGGGGTGATTGCCGCTGTTGCTGAGGGAGATTTCACAGTGGAACAGACGGTTGCGGAGATTGACGTTGGTGGTTCTACAAAGCCGGTCACGATGCTGCAGAAGTGGCCTGTTCGAATTGGACGGCCATACACTCACCGATTGGCCCCGGACGAACCACTGGTAACAGGACAACGTGTCATTGATGCTCTCTTTCCAGTAGCCAAAGGTGGCACAGCATGCGTTCCCGGACCGTTTGGAAGCGGAAAGACCGTTATCCAGCATCAACTGGCTAAATGGTCCAATGCAGATATTATTGTTTACGTTGGTTGCGGCGAACGTGGCAATGAAATGACAGATGTCCTTGAAGAGTTTCCACAGCTGAAAGACCCCAAGACCGGTGAGGTTTTGATGAATCGCACGGTTCTTATTGCAAATACGTCCAATATGCCGGTGGCGGCCCGTGAGGCGTCTGTTTTTACTGGAATTACGATTGCCGAGTAT
>CAZEWU010000255.1:0-2563 GCA_964516155.1 uncultured Caldisericota bacterium | reverse complement strand
TTGAAGGTGATGGCCGTGTAGAAGAACGAGAAGAAGATAATCATGGCAGCGTACATGAGGTTGTACGGGATGCCGTCGTGGCGGAACAGCACGTTGAGCGCGTATTCGAGCGTTCCTTGGATACTCTTCGTCGTTCCGCCGAATTTCCCATTAGTCGTGCTGCCGACAGTCAATATCATCGGTTTTGACTCATCATCTTCAAGACCAGCGCTCGAATATCCTTGATCGCCTGATACGCATTGCTGATGGATTGCGTGATAAGCGTCTCAACATCACTGTGTTGTTTATGATCTGGCCGGTTGACAGCCAAAATGGCCGCCGCGTCTCCGTTATTGGGACTCCGCTCGCTGACATACTCAATGATCCGCCGTTCCTCGTGTTCCCGTTGTTTCTGTACCTCTATGAGGCCCCAGCGAAGACTTCTGATTAGACGGTCGAGCACTCCAACTGTCTTGCCAAGCTCTCCAACCTGGCGGGCAAGCACGGGATCGGACAACAGCACTCTCCCCTTCTTCAGAGCCATCATTCTCACGTACTTTGCAACACTTGACCCGTTCTCTCGAGCAAGCTTTCTGATCATCGCCAGCTCGCTTTTGCTCACGTCCGCTTTAACCTCAAATGCACGACGACAGGTACCCTTTGTTTCTTCTTGTGTAGAGTCATTGCCATCGTCAGGGGAACTATGTCCATACTCCTGCGGTGTCATTTGACTCCTGCCCTTCTCTACTGATCACCGTCTGCTCCCCTGTCATTTGCGGGCGCTCGATGACCGTGGATTAAGCCTACCAGAACCCCATATGCCGTCACAAACCGGTCAGGTTGACCGTACCCATTCCGAGTAGTCCAGCCCCCCGTGTCCATGGTTCAGCACCATTGCCAATGCCTCTCCTGAATGATGGGGCTGGAGTGTGTCAGGCTGCATCCTATCCATGTTGTAGGGACGAGCGACCAGGCCTAAAGCAAGCCCAGTCGCCCCTCGATTGTGCAGCTCCCCTGTCCTCTGAGGTTCCCTCCATGAGCCATACAGCCTCCCGCAAGTCCTTGTGATATTGCTGACGCCGACGATGGGATCGAAAGGTTATCGGAGCCAGCCAGGCTATCGCCATTGAGCTAGAAGATGTCCGGATCGGCCTTTTCCCACCGATGATTTGATCGAGGTGAAGGCTCGCCACCGGCCATCGGGTTTCTGGCCAGGCATCGACTCCGACAGGGAAACACAGCAGCATGTGGCCGTGAATCACTGCAGATTTAATCAGCGACTCGTCTGCCCTGCGCTACCCCAAAAGATACTGCTAGTCAGCTAGTCGATGGGGCAGCCTTCCTCGTCCCCATCAGCGTGCCGACCGAGCCCATAAGGGCTCGGGGTCGTTGGGCTTAGGCCGGGCCGAAGGCACGGAGAAGGTTCAAATGTGGATGTAAAGGGGCTTCCCCAGCCCAACGGGGCGGGTGTCCCTCTTCCCATTTTGGTATAGCGTGTTCTGAGCGCCGGGAGCAGGCCGGACGGTTACCGAATACCCGAGAGTAATCGAGACAACGAAACGCCGACGACCCGGGCAAGCCTGACGGCAGTCAATAACGACGGGCAGAGTTTGCCCGTTTCGTATTCGCACCACCTTTGACGTGTAGTTTGCGCTCGGTCGGCGGCTTCCTCCTGCGTCATGCACTGCCGCAGTCGGCCCCGCCGGAGAGCCCTCCCAAACAGCTCAAGTGTTGTCGACCGTTTCACCATGGCTGTATTCTGCCCCCACCTTGCATATAGTCTGTCGCCAGCGATGGTGACACTCTCTATTGACTTCTCTTTGTCACCAGATATGGTGACATGCTGTATGGGGTTGGGGTTTCAATCGATCATCGCAGTTGCAGCCGTTGCCCTTCCGGCATTACTCTCCACCGGTTGTAGCCGCTCCGCTGCCGCCCCTCCACAGCGGCCTGAGCAAACCGAAACACTGACCGCCCGGAAAATTCAACTCACTGACGCCACCGGAACTGTTCGTCTGAGCCTTGCCGTCGATGACAACGGATCTCCACTGGTGCAACTAATTGACGGTAGCGGTAAATGCCGAATCGAAATGAGTTTGATCAGGGACGAACCTGCGGTCTCACTGCTCGCACAGGACGGAACACCAAGCGTGCAAATGATCGCCGCTGGTAAGCGGTCCTATATCCAGTTACATGGGTCGGCTGATGGTGCTGCTAACATATCGTTGGCCACGGGCGGCGGGCAACCGAGCGAGATTTCAGTTTATGATATCGCCGGCAGTTTTTCGTCCGTGTCCCTTCGCTATGATCAAGCTGGCGGCCGCCTACAGTTGTGCAGCAATAAGGGCGTGGTCATGTGGAGTGCGCCCGACCCGGCACCCGGTCAAATCGCAGCCTGTGCGCCATCTATCGCTGTCCCGGGACAGTCAGCGCAAGCACCGGCCACGACCACAACGACGACCGTCCCTCCCAGCGTAAAGAATCCGGGCGGAATCGATTTGAATAGGGCTAGTTTGGCGGAGCTAGACAACTTGCCGGGCATCGGAACCATCCGCCCGTATGCGCCCCCGGGCTCGATCAGCCG
>CAZEWU010000254.1:0-2580 GCA_964516155.1 uncultured Caldisericota bacterium | reverse complement strand
ACCATGCTCCTGAGCTTTGTCGACAGCCTGGGCAACCAGCGCAGGCGTATCTACCGGACAACGGACGGCGGAGCGACCTGGACGCCGGGAGAAATGGTCGGGAACAGCGTCGTTCAGAGCTGCTCGTTTGTGGACGGGAACAACGGGTACGGCCTCGACGAAAAGGGGAACCTGTTTGCCACACAGGACGGCGGAGTAAACTGGGCCGCCGTCTCCACCGGGAAGAAAGTCAGCGTGCTGCTCCTGATCAACAGGACGTCCTCCGGCTACAACGCCGTCCCCGTCGCCTGGAATCTGGATCAGCACACGCTGCAGGGAACACAGTATCTCGCGCTGGGTATCAGTAATCCGGATGCAGCCAGCAACCCGGTCTGGTCTGACGGATCATGCATCACGCTGGTCAATGCCGGGAACGCCGGCAAAAAGAACATCATCTCCCTGCTGTCTGTCGACACGCAACTCGTCGTCCCGTCTGCGCAGAACAATACCGCCGGCCGTACTCTGTGCCGGTGGTTTGCAGCGGGCAGCAAGGCCTTCGTCTCCGTTCCGCTGACCACGACGCCGTCTGCATCTGCAACAACGCTGGACAGGACCGCGTTCATCGTGACCGAAGATCTGACCCTTTCGTCCCGCACAACAACGCTCCAGGTCAAGGTTCCCTCCGGACTGACATCCCTGACCGTCCTCTATGGGAGCGGAGATGAGAACAACGGGTTCGTCCTGGCCAGAGGGAAAACAGCCGGCGGTACCTCGGAGGCACTCTGGCTGCTGCGCATGAAGAACGGGAAAGCCACATGGATACAGTGCAGCAGTTTCAGCAAAGGTCTGCTTGACGGCAGCACTGCGTCGGCCGTCGAATCAACAGATTTCGCGCGCGTCGGCTCGCTGCTGTACATCGTCCGTGCAGGCGGGCGCGTCGCCTGCATCGATACCTCAGCCGCCGCCCCCGCGGTGACCTGGCCCGCAGCTCTCAACGACCTCCTGGAAAAGCTGCGCAGACAGGGTCCGGCCGGAGGGTCGCCTCAGCTGAAACTGGGAAGCGATGACGGCGTCCTGCTCCTGGAATATCCGTCAGCAGACGGGACCGAGGCCTTCTATGCACTGGACGCCTCAGGAACAGTGCTTGGAAGCCTGCGCTGCACGACAGGGAAGAACGGCGCCTCCCTGGCAGCGTATGACGCCGGAGGACGCCTCAGGGCCTCTCTTCCGGTCAAAGACATCTCGGAAACAGCGTGGCAGCTGGCCCTGCCATCAGTCGATCTGGTCCAGTGGATCACGCCGTCCCGGTAGCGGCTCCGGCATAAGAACTCTCTCTTCCGGGCCGGCTCAGCGCCGACCCGGACTTTCCGCCGCTGTTCATGCCGCAATTCAAAAAAACGCTCTGTATTGGTGTGCCCTGCCGACGGAGAGAAATAGAATGCAAACCGGGAAGACCGATCTATTTCCAGACATTGACCTTTCCGTCAGCCATGATCATCGTGACAGTGCCATCGCCATAGTCAGCGACAAACTGGTTGGCAATGTACGTCTGACACCAATCGACCTGTGAGAATCTCCTGGCCCAGAGAGCCTTACCGTCGGCAGGATCCAGTGCATGAATCATCCCGCCGCCATCGTTCACATAAAGGACGTTCCTGGTCGAGGTGATGTCCATTGCCGGCTCAATATCCTCTATCTTGTTATAATCGTCGTTATTATGACGTTGGTAATGAACATTGAGACGCTGGCTCCACAGTTTGTCCCCGGTCACAAGAGCGAAGGCGGAAACAGTCTCACCCTTCCCTCCCAGGTAGAGGCGCGTATTGTCAATGGCAATATCAGAATAAAGTCCCGTACCTGATCTGGCGTCCAGCTTCCGGGTCCATAGTTCTGCAGGAGCGCCCGTTCCAGTCCGCCATACGCTTACAAGATCGTTATATTCAAATGTAATGATATTCCCCTGTTTCATGAGATCGTTGTAGCATCCCCCGGCGATATCCTTCTCCCACAGCTTCTTCCCTGATTTGACATCATAGCCTGCAAAAATAGAAGTATACGGCTTCGTCTCAGACGTATCAGTGCAGACATACAGAGTATCGGCATCACAAACAAGATTGCATGTTCGGATCCAGCCTGGCGAAGCCATCGGGAGATCAAAACGGCTGATGAATTTCCCGGTCGCTGCGTCCAGGCACCAGACACCGAAGTTCTGATCGTGCTCCATGCCCAGCCTGTCCCGCTTTGCTTCATGAGCGACCGCGTACAATTTGTCCGCGGTGCCGGTCGCACTGTCGACATGCACCGCGATCTCGCAGTCACCGTCTGCCGAGAACGCATACGACGGCATTGCAAGTGAAGTATCATTCCAGACTATTTTTCCGGTAGCAGCGTCAATGCAGACAACTGCATCCCTGTTGAATGCACCTGCCTCGGAAGCAGCCAATATGGCAAACAGGTATGTTCCATCACATGCCAGTGATCTGAGCTGCAGAGAAGTCCGCAATCCTGAGCCGGTTTTGATCGACCATCTTTTGGTTCCCGTTTTTCTATTCCATGCAGTCAAACGGAATCCCCAAAACATTTACTTTTGGATTCTTATTC
>CAZEWU010000253.1:0-2593 GCA_964516155.1 uncultured Caldisericota bacterium | reverse complement strand
CAGACGGACGACAAAGAGCAGCAGGACCGCACCCAGAAATGCGACCAGGATACTGCCGAGATTGAACCCGCTCATCGCCTTCGGTACGTTGAAGATAACACTTGCCAGCCAGCCGCCGAGCAGCCCGCCGATAACGCCCACAATGATGTCGCCCAGCAGACCGAAACCGTGGCCCTTCATCACAAATCCGCTCAGCCAACCTGCAATCAGACCGACAATGATCCACGACAATATACCCATACGGTTTTCTCCTCAAATAGACGTACAGCTACTTTTTAACAGCAGGTTTCTCCATATGCTTCTGCAGCCAGGTGTCGATTTCGGCTTCCGCCTTGGCCCTGTCATAACCGTAGCGCTTCCGCAAGACACCGGCGAGCTCTTCGGTCTTGCCACTCAACCGAGCGACATCGTCATCGGTAAGTTTGGCCCACTGCTGCCGCGCCTGCCCCTTAAGTTCATGCCACTTGCCAAGCAAAATGTCCTTGTTTGCATCCATATCAATTCCTCCTCAGGATTGTCTTCTAGGATCACTTGCTGACCGGTTTGCGATTCTTGCGCAGCCCCCAGAGCATGCGGACGCTGAAGATCAGCAGGACTGCGATCAGAAATGCGACCAGGGTACCGCCGAGATTGAACTCACTCATAGCTCTTGGTATCGCGAAGAGGGTGCTCGCCAGCCATCCCCCGAGCAGCCCGCCGGCGATACCAACGATGATACTTCCCGGCAGGCCGAATCCCCGTCCCTTCATCACGAGTTCGCCAAGACAACCTGCGATCACTCCGACAACGATCCACCATAATATTCCCAAGGCATCTCCTTTCTGTCTGTGGCTGATGGACGATGCGAACAACATCTTCAGGGCCGTCCCGCCGGCAGGATCATCTCTGTCAGGATATCTCTTCCCGATCACTCCCTGTAACGTCCATACGTTCATCGATTACCAGTACCCGGATCGTATCATGGGTCGATGACCACGTTCTCCTGTCCATGCCGCATCTGACATTTCGATAGCAGAAGAATAGAACAACAGACGGTTGGCTCCTTGCCGGCCTGGTCTCGCACTCGTCCCCGGATGGAGTGAAAAACGCTGTTCCATGGTACTTGCGTTTTCCACAGGAAAGTCCAGAATCTGCTTGATTGCTACAAATGACTGCACTGCTCAGTCATCCGCTGTCATATCTTGAATATATATTAGTAGGATTATTATTTTAAGTCAACAGCAAAGTAGCGTCCCGTCTGGAGGTACCCCTCCGCGGCATCGTTCCATCCGCCGCACCCCTGCAGGCGACCGGGGCTGAACGCAAGGCCCTGCGAAAGAACCGCCGGGACCCTACGGCAGATACAGCTGCTTCTGCAGCCAGGAAGCGATATCCCGTGGACGCGGCACTTGCGCGAGCCCCCGGTCAAAGAGCAGACCAGCCACCCGCACAGCGGCGCGGACCTCGACCTGCAGGATATCCGCCTGCAGCGGAAAAAGCGTTCCCTGCGCCAGCCGCTCTGCAGTCACCTGTTCCGCCACCGCGTGCGCCGCTTCGACAAACGCCTCGTCCGGGATGAGCCGCGCCCGCACAGCCCAGACGGCGAGCCCGACCGCAGGAAAGATATAGAAATTGTTGGCCTGACCGGGGACGAATGTCGTCTTCCCCAGCTGGACCGGTGAAAACTGGACCCCCGCCGCGTAGACCGCCCGACCGCAGGACCAGCGATACGCCTGTTCCGCCGTGCACTCAGCATGGTCTGTGGGGTTGGACAGGGCAAAGATGACCGGGCGCCTGTTGAGACGCGCCATGGCCTCGACAGTCTCCTGTGTGAACGCGCCGCCCACGGTGCTGACGCCGATCAGGATCGTCGGCTGAAACGCTCCGACGACCTCCGGCAGCCCGCCCTCCGGGAGGTCCTGCCGTGCATAGACGCGCTGCTCCGGCGTCAGGTCCGTCCGCGAAGCCGTCAGCAGACCATGGACGTCCATCAGGGCGATGCGCCCGCGCGCCTCGCCGGACGGACAGCCTTCCATCTCCATGGCCGCAGCCAGCATACCTGCGATCCCCAGGCCGGCAGAGCCAGCTCCCAGGAACAGGACGCGCTGATCCCGCAGGGCGCCGCCGGTGATCCGGAGGGCACTGATGACGCCTGCAAGCACCACCGCCGCCGTCCCCTGGATATCGTCATTGTAACAGCAGCAGCGTTCACGGTACCGGGCAAGGTAACGGACCGCGTCCATCCCCTTCCAGTCCTCGAAGTGAAGACAGCAGCCCGGGAAGACCTCCTGGACGGCTGCGACAAATTCATCGACCACCGCGTCCATCTCCTCCTGCCCCGGCCGCGGCCGCCGGAGACCCAGGTACAGCGGATCCCCCCGGAGCGCTTCATTGTCCGTCCCGCAGTCCAGCAGGATGGGCAGCAGTCCCTGTGGCGGCACGCCTGCGCAGGCGGTATACAGCTGCAGTTTGCCGACCGGGATCCCCATGCCGTCGGCCCCCAGGTCGCCCAGCCCCAGGATACGCCCGCCTGTGCTGACACAGATGACACGCGTATCCAGCTGCGGAGCATTGCGCAGCACGTCGGCGATATGCCCGCGCTGCCCGATGGTCA
>CAZEWU010000252.1:0-2594 GCA_964516155.1 uncultured Caldisericota bacterium | reverse complement strand
CCGCACCGAAATCTATGATATCATGCGCTTCTGGATGGACCGGGGCGTTGATGGGTTCCGGCTTGATGTTGCCAATTATTATGCCAAGGATAAGGAGCTGCGCGATAACCCGCACGAATTCATCTGGTCGCAGCCTCTGCCCGGGAACACAACCCACACCCTGTTCGTCCCCCTGCAACGCGAGATCCCCCGATATACGGTCGATCAGCCTGAAACACACAATGTGCTGAGGGAAATGCGCTCGGTCATTGACGAACAGCCAGGGCGCATGATGGTGGGAGAGATCACCCAGCGCTCTCTTGATCAGGTCCTCTCATACTATGGACAGAACAACGATGAATTGAATCTTGTATTCAACTTTTTCTTCTTTGTCCGCCGGTTCTGTGCAACCGATTTCCGGACCGTCATCGCCGCAACGCTGAAAAAAATCCCGGACGGCGCATGGCCTGCCTGGGTCCTGAGCAATCATGACGTCATGCGCGCTGTTTCCCGCTATCACCTGACTCCGGCCATGACGAAAGCGATGAACGGCATCCTGCTGACTCTGCAGGGAACGCCGTTCCTCTACAACGGCGAGGAGCTGGGGCTTGCCAACACTCCCCTTCCAAAGCGCATACTGCAAGACCCGGTCGGTCTGCGGTACTGGCCCCTGCCTGTGGGACGCGACGGGGAACGCACGCCGATCCCCTGGAAGACCGGCCCGGGCGACGGATTCACAACGGGCATCCCCTGGCTTCCTGTGGGCCGTCCACGTACGACGTATGCAGCAGCGGCGGCCGATCCTGATTCAGTGCTCTGGTTCACGCGGAACCTCATCTGGTTTCGCGCAAGGCATCCCGCTCTTTACGCCGGAACCATGAACCTGACCGCGGGACCTTCTCCGGATTGCCTCTGCTTCTCCCGCGCCGCACAGCAGGAACGGCTGACTGTGTCCGTCAATCTCTCAAAGCAGCCGGTCAGGCTCCGCCGCAGCATAGCACCTCTGTTCAGCAGCGAAATACACCCCGCCGGCAATACGCTGGCTCCCTGGGAGGTCAGGATCGCCCTAGCACAAGAATGACGTCAGCTCCGGCTCTGCTCCGGGTCCTCCGGAGAGGGATCGAAGACCATGCTGCGGCTGAGCAGAGCTATACCGGCGATCGGCGCCCCCTGCACCGCGAGAGGGATCCCCTGCACTTCGAGGTATTGCACAAGTCCATGAGCATCAACGACGCCGAAATGCTCCGCCACTTCCACCGCATCACCGTCTGCCACGCTCATCAGAAAGGACCGGGCTTTCTCCCGGTCCGCCGGCGTAACCATTGCAGTGACATCTGAGTCCAGAACGTCTCCCGTCGATTTACCGACAAGGCTGCACAGGTCTGCACTTGCAAAAGCAATGCGCCCTGTCGCATTGGTGACGCATACATACGCAAACGGCCACTCCCCGGAACTGCCGGATAAATGCCGATCGGTATGCAGGAGATGCCCCGCCTGCCGGTACTTTGTGATGTCAAATGTCATGCCGACAATATTGACGACTTCCCCCCGTACGTTGCAGACTGGAACCTTCAGGGTATGGAACAGATGCTCGCTGCCGTCAAGTTCTTCAGAAGTATCGCGCTCGACGGAGTTCCCGGTCTGCAGGACGATATCATCCTCTTTTTTGTAGAAATCCGCCTGTTCTGGTCTGAACAGTTCGCGATCAGTGCGCCCGATCGCATGTGTCAGATCACACCCGGCGAACCTCGCCCATGCGGCATTGGCAGCAAGATAACGATGCTCAGCCGACTTCAGGTAGATGGCTACCGGAAGATGGTCCATCAGAACGCGGATCAGCGCGCGCGATTCTTCCAGCTCCTCGATGCTTTCCCGCTGGACAAGAAAACGCTGCTGCTGAAGCAACGCGCGGGCCGTTCCCCACATGGTGATGCCGCCGCCGACAACGGCAATGACCATAAGGAATTCCTGCCCGGCTGTAATGGTCCGCGAAAGCACTCCCAGCAAGGCACTCCATACGGCAACGTACAGACACACCGCCAGCGTAGCACCTCCGCCGGGACGCAGCAGCCACGCACGAAACTCTGCACGGGACCGGGACCTGACCGGTTTCTTTCCACCATGTTCACGAGCGTTTTTCATGTTCTGACTTCCCCCTGACGTCTTAACCGTACACTTCTTAACCAGCGTGTCAAATACCCTCTCCCCGTCAGCGGCAGGCGACTCTCTCTATGGGCCTTCTCTGCTTGACAAAGCATAGGGCTCCGCTAGAACGTTGACGGGAAGCGTCTTGTATCCGTGCCATGAAATCCATGAAGCAATCTACCGGAGGTGGCAGCAATGAAAGTAAGCATTATCGGCGGAGGCGGCACCAGAGTCCCCATCCTGATGAATGCACTCCTTGATCTTCAGGAACAGCTTGACATCACGGAGGTTTCTCTTATCGACCCTGACGGCGAGCGGCTTGCCGCCATTGACCGTGTTGTCTCGGCCATTGCGCGGCGGAAGCAGACATCTGTTACGATCACGCATGCAGAGAGCTTCCGCGAATGCGTCGCCGGTGCCGATGCGGTCGACGATCGGGTAGGTCAGGTTGTCGGCGACCGAGCGGCCGA
>CAZEWU010000251.1:0-2604 GCA_964516155.1 uncultured Caldisericota bacterium | reverse complement strand
CTCTGATCATTCCTGCTTCTGACATGTCCGGGACTGCCCCTGTTGATGGGCCGCCGTCCGCGGTTATACTTGAGCTTGTTCAGGGGGTAAAGAAGATATGGCCAACGAAGTGCGTATTATCATGAAAGTGAATGGGACGGAGTACCACCTTACAACGCAGTCCAACCGTACGCTTGCCGATGTTCTCCGCAATGATCTGGGTCTGCTGGGCACCAAGATCGGATGCAACAAGGGCGAATGTGGTGCGTGCACGGTCATCATGAATGGACGTTCTGTGACAAGCTGTCTGGTTCCGGCTCCGCAGGCGGATGGCGCTTCCATTACGACCATCGAGGGACTTGCAGTGAACGGCAAGCCGTCGCCTCTTGAGCAGGCGTTTATCGACGAGGGCTCCGTGCAGTGCGGTTTCTGCACACCGGGCATGGTCATGTCGGCGCAGGCGTTGCTGGAGAAGAATCCACACCCCACCGATGCAGAGATAGAAACAGGACTTGAGGGCAATCTGTGCCGCTGCACGGGCTATAAGAAGATCGTGAGCGCGGTGCGCAAGGCGGCCGACGCAGCGCGATGACGACTGCCGTGGTCCTTGCTGCCGGCAAAGCGGAGCGGATGGGAGAACCGAAATTGCTGATGCCGCTTGCGGGGAAAGCTGCTCTGACATGGGTCCTGAGTGCAGCTCTTGGAGCATGCGATCAGGCTGTTGTTGTGGTCGGCGGCTGGAGAATTCAGATGGAAACTTTCCTTGCCGGTCTGCCTCAGAAAGAGAGGATTCATGCTGTTTACAATCCTCATTATGAACAGGGGATGTTCACCTCCGTGAAAGCAGGAGCCGGTGCGGAAGCGGAAAGTTCTGCACTGCTGATCTTTCCGGGAGATGTCCCTCTTATTCATCGTTCAACAGCAATGGCAGTACTCGAAAGCGTTACCGGGGGAGGGGCGTGGATAGGTATCCCTGAGACCGGCGGTCGCCGGGGTCACCCTGTGGCGCTTGCAGGAAGACTGATACAGGAACTGCTGAAGGAACCGGACGATGGAACGCTGCGGTTGTTTCTGGATCGTTACAGCGCCCGGACTGCGCTGGTTCCGGTGCAGGACAGGGATATGCTCATGGATATGGATACGCCGGAAGAGTATGAGCGCTGCTGTGCTGCGGCGGATGTGTTGTCAAAAAAGCAGGAGGTCTGATGGAATCAATATATCAGGACATAGCCAGGCTGGAACAGGAAGGCCGCGAGTTTGCCGTCTGTACGATCATCAACGCCGAAGGTTCTTCTCCCGGCCGCACCAGTTTCAAGATGGTGGTTCTTCCCGACGGGACGCAGATGGGTACTGTCGGAGGGGGAAAACTGGAGCTCCTTGCCATCCAGGCGGCCTGCGATGTCATTACGCAGGGAAAATCGCGTGTCGTGACATATGACCTGAACCAGACCGGAAAAGACAGCATCGGCATGTTGTGCGGAGGGCAGGCGACGCTGTTCATCGAATATGTTGGCAGCCGGCCCTCGCTCTATGTTTACGGTGCCGGCCATGTCGGCCGGTTTCTGGCGAAATTCGCCGCCGCTGTCGGCTTCGAGGTAACGATGATAGACGACCGGCCGGAATACGCGACGCCGGCCCGTATCCCGGAAGCTCACCATTTCCTGACGGGAGATTTTGTCGAGATCGTCGGTTCCACAGCATACCGACCTCAGGGTTACCACGTGATCCTGACAGACAAACATATCAGCGATGAGCGCGTCCTGCAGACGCTGCTGGAACGGAAGGTAGACAATCGTTACATCGGCATGATCGGATCGAAGTCCAAGATCCTGGAGGTTTACCGCCGTCTTGCGGCGGCCGGAATCTCGCATGAGGACCTTGGGCGCGTCTATGCCCCCGTGGGCATCGATCATGGAGGCCAGACCGCTGAGGAGATCGCACTGGCGATCACGGCAGAACTTGTTGCCATCCGGCATGACAGGAATCTGACCGATTCCATGAAGAACAAGGCAAATCTGATTGCACTTCTGGAGAAGAAATCATGATCAAGGAACTCGAATATCATACGGCGCATGACCTGAATGAGGCTCTTGCCCTGGCGGAGCAGTTCAGGGAACGGAAACGCTTCCTGGCAGGCGGTACGGACCTGATGGTGCGTCTCAAGGAAGGTAAGGTCCGTGAAGATGTTATCGTCGATTGTTCACGCCTGTCCGAATTGCGCTACATCCGGGAAGAGAACGGGGTCATCCGTATCGGAGCATTGACGACGCATGATGATCTGGATAATTCTCCTGTCGTTCGTGGCGGAGGTCTGGCTCTTGCTGTTGCCGCTTCCAAGGTCGGTGGTCCGCAGATACGTCATATGGGAACGATCGGCGGCAATGTCGCCAACGCTTCTCCGGCGGGAGATACTCTGCCGGCTCTTGTTGCGCTGGACGCGCACGTGACACTCGCCAGCCAGTCCGGGACAAGGACCGTCCCGATCATTGATTTCTTTACCGGTCCCGGCCGCTCAGTTCTGGCCCCCGACGAACTTGTGACGGAGTTTTCGTTCACAGCGACGGGTGAGCATGAACGCAGCGCATTCCGGAAACTTGGGTCGCGCCAGTCGGTAACGATCTCGAC
>CAZEWU010000250.1:0-2609 GCA_964516155.1 uncultured Caldisericota bacterium | reverse complement strand
CTTCCGTGCCAGCACAGGGTGCAGCTGAAAAGAGCTGAAGTGCCATGCAAAGGGATAAAAGCAGCTGGCAACCAGCAGCGAAACAAGGGAAAACACCGCCATATACACGAAAGCGCCAACAAACATGGACAGGACCTTGGCTGTCCACCAGGTGGTCCGGGACTGAACGCGGGGGAAGGTGGACGGCATAGTATTGAAGGAATGGTCCCGCAGGTACGATTCGCCGACAATGAACGCAAAGAGAGGAGCAACCAGCACGAAAAGATACAACCACGTCTGCGTTGACCGTACTACGACATCCCACGCATTGAAGGTCAAATGATATGCTGTCATATGGCCTCCTTGTTCATATGATCCCAAATCCTCATGCGCGGTGATCACTGACAACAGTACAGCCACGACCGGGACTCCCCACCACCGCCTGGTAAAGAACATCCGGGAGCATTCATACCGGAGGGTCCGCAACAGCCTCATACATCCTCCTGTCGCAGATAGACGAAAGCAGCCAGAGCAACATTGAAGAAGAGGATAAGGGCCCAATAGACAAACGATGACTGGAGAAAGGGTGGACACATCACAGGTTTCTGAAAAAGGGAAGGATCCCACCAGAGCATCCATGTCCTGAACCCAGGGTACAGGAATACCAGCGCATTCCCATTGAAAGCGTACTCTGTCAGGAGCCACAATGCGGGGGTAGAAATGACGGACACCCAGCCGTTCCCTCCTAGCGCTGCAACCAGCAGCGGTATGGTCGCAACTGCTCCAGCCACCAGCATTCGTAAAAGAGCGACCAGGAGGATATACAGCATTGGAGTACGATGAAGCAGGAGGTCGTCTGATGAGTTGGCTCTACCGGCCACTTCAAACGATTGAACGGTTGGATAACGGGCCAGGGCTGAACTGGCGATCCACGTCACCCCCTGGACAAGAACGATGAGGAGCATGGAACACAGCATCATGGCTGCTGCTTTGGCCAGCAGGTATTGCCATTTGTGGAGTCCCCTGGTCAGGATATATTGTGCTACCCTGGTTGTGCGGTCGATGGCGAATGATGCGCCGACAGCGAGACTGCAGGCGAGCGGGAAGATATAGTCGTTATCTCGAATGGCAAGGTAGAACAGAAAATACCGGGATCCCCCGATAGGATGATCTATTCCATGTAAATGGGCATGCGCCAGGGAAAACACTGAAGCCAGTACGATGATCATGATCACCGTACAGACGATCCGGAAACCCAACGTTTCTACAATGAATCTGACTTCAGCACGAAACAATCGTTTCATGAAACCTCCCTACATGTCTCTTCCTATCCCTATAACGCGATGGCATGAAATTTGCTGAAAAGGGAAAGAAACTTTATCGGATCATGGAGGGTGGTATGAAAATGTCCCGTCCGCGCCACAGTGGCGCGGACGGGACATGACGTTTATCTGATGAAGGAGAAAGAAGCCTGGTCAGTGTACCGGGATCCCGGTCATAGCCTTGAGAGACCTCCTATTCATAGCGCAGAGCTTCGACGGGTTTCATCCGTGCCGCCCTGCGGGCAGGGTAGACGCCGAAGAAGATCCCTACCGCAATAGAGAAACCAAACGCAAGAAGGACGGAAGAGCCGGTGATCGCCGTCTTGGTAAATCTGGCAACGATGAACTTCGAAGCAAGGATGCTGATGATGATTCCCAGGAGACCTCCCGTCACGCTCAGCAGAGAAGATTCGATCAGAAACTGGGCGAGGATATTGGATTCGTGGGCTCCAAGGGCCTTGCGGATACCGATCTCCCTCGTCCGTTCCGTGACGGAGACCAGCATGATGTTCATGATACCGATGCCGCCGACCAGCAGGGAAAGCCCGCCGATAGCCGCAAGAAGGGCCGTCATGGTCGTCATGGAGGATGTTACCATAGCTGTCATGGCAGCCGTGTCCTGGACGGTGAAGTCTTCTTTCTTGTGCTTCCGTATCATAAGCTGGGTGATCTGGTTCTTGACCTTTGTCGTCTGGGTAGGATCGATGCATTTGATCTGGATATCATTGACCATATCGTCCATCATGCCGAAGAGCTCCGGCCCGATCGGGAAGGGCATAGCGACTGCGTTGTCCATGGACATCCAGTTTGTCGTACCCTGAGGTGCAGCGACGCCGACGACTTTGCACCGGACATCGCCGATCCGGAACTTCTTTCCTATGGCTGACTCGTCCGGGAATAATGTCGATGCCACTTTTGTGCCGATGACGACATTGCGTGTTCTGGCGTCGACGTCGATGTCGGCGAGCCCACGGCCCTGGGCGATCGTTATGCCGTTGATCTCGAAGTACGCCGGCAGAACAAAGATCCCGGTAGCCTGCTTCATGGTCCTGGAACCATTTTTCAGCTCGAGACCGTTTGTGTCCGTCGGCGACAGGAGGACGGGGTAGGTGACTCTTGCCTTGAGATACTTGAGATCGTCCATCGTGATCATCTGCATTTCTTCGTTGTTGGACATCTGAGGCCCTCCGGCCATCAGGTCGAGATTCCCCGCGCCGACGCTTTGCATCTCCTGCAGGATGCTCTGTTTTGCTCCGTTGCCGACGCCCATGAGCATGACGACGGCTGCAATACCGATGATGATGCCGA
>CAZEWU010000249.1:0-2611 GCA_964516155.1 uncultured Caldisericota bacterium | reverse complement strand
ATCTCTGCTCTGTACTTCTGGTCCTTGTCATGACCGTTGCCCTGGCGCTTCCGGCGTCTGCTTCCGTACCATGGAAGAAGATGCTGCAGGTTACCACCGGGATCAATGTCAAGATCAATGGTCTTACGGCGACGACTGCGGACGGGTCCGGCAAAAAGGTGGACGCGTTCTCCAGCAACGGCACCATCTACGCTCCTGTCCGTTCTCTTGCGGAGGGGCTGGGCCAGTCGGTCTCCTGGGACGCCAAGACCGGTTCCGTCGAGATCGGCACCAAGGGCGACGATGTCGCCAATGACGCCGCTTATCTGAACGAGTACTTCGGCGTCCGGCAGATGACCGGGACCGTCAGCTGGGACACCTTTAACGCAGCGCTGACGAAGATCGGCTTCAAGACCGCCGCCGTCACCGGCGTGCTGACGCCTGCCACGGCCGCTCCTGCGATCGTCACCGCCGCCAACATGAAGGAACTGGCTCAGACGTATACGGACGCTCAGGCCGCCGCTGCCTGCAAACGCTTTGGAAAGATCTCCACGAGTGACGCGCCTTATGTGGCCTGCGCTGTTACCATGGGCCTCATTCCCACGACGGTGAACTTTACTGCACCGCTGAATGGGGACACGGCCTCTGTGCTCCTCATGAACGCGGTCCAGGCCTCCGGGAAGGGCCGCCGCTTCCTCGGCTTCTCCAACGAGAGCGACATCGCCTCCCGCCTTGTTACCGCCTGGAACTCTTTTACCATCTTTGATGACGCCACGCTGACGAAGCTCGGCGCTCAGATCGTGGAAAGCGGTGCCACGACCGGATATAACCTGAAGTATGACGGGTATTCCTCACGCTTCCTGTCCGAGAACACCATCCAGTATGGTCACGATAACATTACGCATGCCGTGCAGCTGATGGGCCTGCTGAACCGTGCCGGGCTTGTCGCCCGCGTTCAGCTGGAACCAAAGGTGTCCGTGTATCAGTATCTGCTGGAGTGGAGCGACGGCAAAGTTCCCGACGCCACGCCTACCGTGGTGGTCAAAAAGGTCGCCGACAATCTGTATCTTACCTATTCGGTGGAGTACGATCTTGAACTGGAATTCGCCAACAAAAAGGACCGTGCCGCCTTTGATGATCTTATCAACAAATATGCCAAGATATGGGATACAAACCCCAACGGGAAGGGCATGATCTACAGTGCATGGTGGCAGCCTCTGTACAGCACGAAGGACGAGATGCCCTCGCCGCAGTACACGCAGATCTATGATATGGTGGTGCGCAACGGTGCGTATACGATCCATCCCTTTGCTACTGAAAAGCAGATGACCGCCGTCAGGGACAAGGTCGCCGCGCTTGCTCCGGATCTCTCCTGCTCACCGGTCAAGATCTGGGTCGACGCTGCCTTCTACCGCTATATTACAGGATCCAGCCACGAGTGATCGTCTGATCGCCTGACACGTAATTTTTTCTTTTCTGCAGCCGGAACAAGAGGCCCCCAGTTGGACTGGGGGCCTCTTTGTACAGCAGCTCCGGGAACAGTATCAGGCGGAGCGGCTGCGGCAGAGGGTCCTGCCTGAAGATGTTCCCTGCGTGCCTACGTCAAAAAGTGTACATTGTTGTGGAAAGCTGTGTTGACTTCGCGTCGTTCGCTGCGAAAATGATAAAAGGCCTGGGCAAAGGGAGAACACGCGGAAGGCCGTGTCTGAGGATACGGCAGCGTGTGCCAGGCGCATGTCAACACCGGATGCAGCAAGCCTCTGTCAGGAATGGCGGAGGCTTGCTGATATCCATGAGGCCTGCAGGGAGACGCAGACGGATGATATGTTTCATGATGACTGCGCCGGGAGTCCCTGAACCGGCGCTGATAAGAGGAGGTAGGATGAGCCGTAAACTGTTCCTGTTCGAGTGGGATTCAGACACTGCTGCGGCCCGTGCAGAGCTGTTGAGGGCTGACGGCTGGGAGGTCGAGACGGAATCAGAAGACAGCGACCGTGGTGTGAAACGTATCGTGGAGTGGGCGCCCGACGTCGTGGTCCTGGATCTGTTTTGCAGGGCATCGCATTCCCGCGGGGCCGCCGCCGCGCTTCAGTCCCGCAGCGTCACAAGGGATATCCCGCTCGTGTTCGTCGACGGGGCCGCGGGCGTAGCCCGGAAGATCATTGCGCAGGTAAGGTCCGGTGTGGCGACGACGTCTCTCGAACTGGCTTCATTCCTCGATACTCTGGTCCCTGACTCAGAAGGATAATCGAATCTCCACCGGTTCCGCCTCAGCGGGCGGAACCGGTGGAGATGGTTTCCTGCCGGCGTTCTGTGGATGCCTGCAGGTGACGATGCGCGTCCGTTTGCGCCGGCGGATCAGACGTTGCCGCGGCTGCCGGGCTTGACCCAGGGAAGACCCTGTCTGCAGAGAGGGCACTCCTCCGGGGCCCAGTTGTCAATCTTGAGCCGGATGGCGCTCCAGACGGGGTAGGGGATGAGATCCGTCATGCGGTTGACAAGACTGGCGATGCCGACGACCTCGCCGCCGTGAGCGCGGATGACCTCGGCCGTCTCCTCGGATGATTTGCCGGTGGTGATGACGTTCTAGGTGATGATGCACCGGGCGCCTGCCGGGATCTCAAAGTCACGG
>CAZEWU010000248.1:0-2623 GCA_964516155.1 uncultured Caldisericota bacterium | reverse complement strand
CCTGTGCGTAAGCGGCGGCGGTGCAGAGGATCTGGGCCTGAGCCGGCTGCTGGCCGGCCGCGGCCTGTGCACAAAGGTCGTGAGCGCACAGGAGGCGGAAGAGGGGATCTGCCGGCATAACGGGACCATTGGCGACAACTGCACGCTGGTGCTTCCCAACAGTGTCGATTCCGAGATACGCTCGCGTATCGTGCGGCTGGCGAGTCTTGAGAATATTCCGGTCTATCTTGAGCCGACTGTCTACAGCCTTCTTCTCCAGTCGGCTGATGTCCGGCTGCTGGGCGATCAGGTCCTGCTGCAGGCTGCGCCGGTCTCGCCGAGCGGGTCCGCCTGGATCGCCAAACGTCTGGTCGACATCGTTGTTGCCGTGGCTGCGCTCGTGATCTTTTCCCCGTTCCTGCTTGTTGCTTCTCTCGCGATCCTTCTTGAAAGCGGACGTCCCGTGCTGTACGCCCAGGAGCGGGTCGGTCTCGATGGATGCTCTTTCCGGGTCTACAAGCTGCGCACGATGGTCCAGGGCGCTGAAGACAGAACGGGTGCTGTTCTTGCCAGCGATCATGACGCGCGTATCACGCGGGTGGGGCGTATCCTGCGGAAGACGGGACTGGATGAAGTTCCTCAGTTTCTGAACGTTCTGAGCGGCACGATGAGCGTTGTCGGACCGCGGCCCGAACGTCGGGAGCTGATCGAGACCATCAAGACGACGAGCCCGGACTACGACCTGCGTCTGACGGTCAAGCCGGGCATTACCGGGCTGGCGCAGATCCGGGGTACGTATGATACGACTCCGGAACGCAAACTGGCGCTGGATCTCACATATATCGGGCACCGGCGTTCCGTTGTGCTGATGGACATCGGGATCATGCTCAATACTCTCAAGATGTTCTTCATGCCCCGGCGTCGCAGGTAAGCCGGCTTCAGGAACGGTCCAGACCGGCGTTCTTGTGGGCCGTATGAAACCAGGTCTGGTCGTTGCGCGTGAACAGCGCTATGAAATCAATGGGAACATACGTCAGACCGTAGATGGCGAACCCGAAGACGCCCCACCAGTACTTTGGTTTGACCTTTTCAATGGCAAGTGCCGCGATCAGCATCGGCGGTGCAAACCATGAGAGGATGGAAACGGTGACCCAGATCCACGGTGCGATGCTCCCCGCTGACGCCCACCGGGGCAGCGTCGTGATGTTGCCGACCTGAATACCAAGGTAAACGAAGGTCAGGAGATAGGAGAAGACCATCCAGATAGGCTGCCCCAGGTAGACCAGCATGTCAAAGGAGGCCATGTCGAAATGCCTGAAAAGCCGTTTCCACAGTGCGCCGGAATACTGGAACATCAGGGAGAAATGACCCCGCATCCAGCGCATGCGCTGATACCATGAGACCTTCATATCGGTTGGCTTTTCGTCGTAGACGCGCGCGTCCCATGCCCATACCGGATGGACCCCCCGCAGGATGCACTGGATGGTGAACTCAAGGTCTTCTGTGATGGAATGCGGGTTCCATCCGATCTCATCGACAAGGGACATCGCCATGCATGACCCTGTGCCGCCCAGCATGGCGGCAAGTCCCATATTACTGCGGGCCAGATCCAGAAAACGGTTCGTGTACCAGTAACCGATGGCATAGGAGAGGGAGATCCAGTTGTCGCCTGGGTTTTTGATGTCCAGATACCCCTGGATCGCCCGGTGTCCCGCCTGGGCATACCTGTCTATTTCCTGAAGGAAGTTGGGACTGACACGGTTATCCGCATCGAACATCGCCATCATATCGTAGTTTTTGCCGGAGAGTCTGATACGGGAGAGCAGCCAGCCGATCGCATGCCCTTTCCCCGTCAGGGCCGTGTCTTCACGTTCACAGACGATCGCTCCGTGTTCCCGCGCCACCGCGGCTGTGTCGTCGGTACAGTTGTCGGCGACGACGTAGACGTCATACAGCGCATGCGGGTATTCCTGAGCAGCCAGCGAATCCAGGACGTCCGAGATGACATGTCCTTCATTGTGAGCCGGCACAAGGACTGCGAATCTTGTTGCCGGTTTCCGGAGCTGCGGTTTGCGCTTGTGATAGAATCCAAAGAACGACATCACTGATTGATACACAGATAAGCCGAAGACTGCGTCCTGCAGGATTGCCAGCAGGATATATCCCAGTTGTTTTATAACGTCAGTTGTGATCCGCATAGCTTCATCTCCAGCGTGACCAGGATGCGGACGAGGGGCATGCCTCTGCCCAGGCTTGTCACGGTAAAAGGAATGATAGGCCGGCGGCCTGTAAAGTAAAGTGAAAGATCAGTGCGGGCTCTGAAGAAGCTTTCCGGGGCTTCTTTTGCCGGCGGTGTTGTGAGTGGGGGTGTTCTGAATACTGCTTATCCAGAGGGCGCTCAGAACAAAGATGCCGCCGATCGCTGTTGCAGGACTGAGCTGCTCATGAAGGAAAATAGCAGCCAGCAGGGCGCCTATGAACGGTTCCAGTGCGTCGGCTGCGCTGACACAGCGTGCTCCGATGGTCCTGATGCCATAAGTCATCAGCAACGTTCCAAATGAGCTGCAGGCCCCGAGGAGGACAAAGGTCAGGAGCAGAAGAGGGCGTGCGAGGATCTGATGATAAACCAGCGGCTGGTGCGGCG
>CAZEWU010000247.1:0-2625 GCA_964516155.1 uncultured Caldisericota bacterium | reverse complement strand
TGCGCGTGACGTCGAGATCGAGCTTGTGCCGCTCTGCCAGGATCAGGGGCTCGGCTTGACGCCCTGGTCGCCCCTCGCCGCCGGCTTTTTGACGGGCAAGTATCCACGCGGCGGCAAAGGCCCCGCCGACGCACGCCGCAGCAAGGAAAACCGCAATTTTATCCAGTTCGATGACGACAAAGCCTATGCAATTCTGGATGAGGTACAGCGCATTGCGGCCCAGCGCGGTGTGAGCGCAGCTCAAGTGGCGCTCAACTATCTGTTGCGAAAGCCTGCGGTGAGCTCTGTCCTGGTCGGTGCAACCAAACCAGAACAGCTCCAGGACAATCTCAAGACTGTAGAATGGCAGCTTTCCGAAGAGGAAATCAAGGCCCTGGACGACTTGAGCGCCCCACCGCGGCTCTACCCCAAGTGGATGCTCGACTCAAGCCGCCTGGACCGCGCCAATCCACAGATGCGCCGGTAAGATATTCTACCCCAAGGCCGAATAACGTTCTAAAGTGCAGGCCTTCTTTGACAACAGAATCGGTTCCATTGGTAGACACATCTCACGAGTGGCTTGAAGCATTGTACTTGCGATACGTCTCTTTACTGAGGTACATCTGACAGTCAGCATCATCCAGAACCTGGGCAAAAACTCGATGATCAACGGGAGACTCACCCTGGAACGATGCAACGCCAACACTGGCAGAATAAGAGAATGAGCCTGGCCCCGCAAAATTCTCGACGCGGGTGACCAGAATCCTCTGCTTGAGCTCCGACGCGATTTCCTCTGCTTCTGTGGATGTCCTATCAGGAAGAATCATGAGGAGCTCGTCTCCGCCGGTCCTGATAACGATTTCGCTCTTCTGAACAAGACTTCTCATAACGCGGGAAGCATCACGGAGCACTTCATCCCCTGCAAGATGCCCAAACGTATCATTAATAGATTTGAGTCCGTCTATATCGATGACAAGGACTGAAAAGCGGGTATGAAGCGTAGTCACCACTTCATTGATGATATTTCGGTTGTACAGTCCTGTAAGAGGATCGTGCATACTTTCTTCTTTAAACCGAGATGCAAGCGCTTCCTGCAGAATCAGTCGCCTGTTCTGATCCAGGAATTCACTCACCACAAAGCTGACCCCTGCTAAGATCATGAGACTAAAACCATAGTGTGAGAGAAAAATGGTGCTCTTTCCAAAGAATGGAAGAAGCGTGTCCCTCAAAGAGATTATGGTTGCAAGTACGACCCCACCTATGAGAACAAGATTGCCTTGCGCAGGATTCTTTGGCTTGATCAGTCTTATCAGAAGATATATCGGCAACAGCGCAATCGTCAGAAACGTCCATGAATACATATTCTTCATGCTGATCACCGTTCGTGGCAAAAAAAGTAGCATGCAACAGAGGATCTGCAGGACAATAAAAGCCCTATTAAACCAATTTTTTGCATCCCCGATGAGTTCCATGTATCCATAAAGAAAAAATGCTGCCGCCAGATGACGGAGAATAGCAACGGCACGCTTGAATTCCAAAAGGGGGATGAGGAGTGTTTCCAACGTCAGGAAATCCGTGAGAAACAACGCAGTACAAAAGCTCGCCAATCCAAAGAACACCATACCATTACGCTTCGTTATGCTTCGCATACCAGTTGCGACAACAATAAAACCTAAGACCAGCAGTGCTCCAATGATTATAAGGACGAGACGTTCACTGAAAAAAAGCAGCAGGCCAACAAACAAAGCGCCTTGAATGGAGGACAAAATGTAAGGTTCAAGTGGAAACCCTGCTTCATAAAGACCAAGTATCTCAACATCTAGAGTATTTGTGGGAAGTAGGAGTTCAGCAGGTATTGTGAATATCTTGGCCGAATTCCAGATGTTGGAATTTCCTTTGACCATATCGCCCTGTGACCCGACAAACTGGTCATTCCATGACACGCTCATTGCCGTTCCTGCAACATATGGAAACACCAGGTAAAGATATGATCCGGAGATTATGGATCGAGGATTATGGTGCAAAGTCAGGCTGAAATGGTACGTGCCGGGAATGTAACTGGCATTCTGGAAAGCTTTTAGAAACCTGCCTGCTGGCAGTTCACTTTCATTATGGTTTGGGTCGACAATGCGATAAACTGGATCGAACCGGATTGCTTGCTCTGGCGTTCGATACAGAAGTTCAGGCAACAGCAGAAAAACGAACGAAATACTACTAACAAGGACGGCTGTTAGCACGGCCTTTACCCGCATACTCTATTCTTGCGCTGCCTAATAGCATTGTCAAGTTGAGATAAGGACAAGAACATTCTAAGAATACAGCCAGCTTATAACTGTACTACGAGGGAGCTTTATCCATTACATTCCCGATACCCGATGCTTATCAATGATTAAGATCTTTAGCTTGGGAGGGTCCAGCTATCATGGAGGCAAAGATAAGAAAATCTATGAATTCAGCTCTGCAAGGGTGATCTGATCCATTAACTAAGGATAATCTTACTCTACCGGGTGTTAAAATCAACAACTTTGACAGTTTGCGACCTTTCTGTCCGCGATTCGGCGCCGCGTATTCAAGAGAATATCAGGCTTGACTTTTCGGCGATATGTACATACATTGTACTGATGAAGGACATAACCTTCGTTTGGG
>CAZEWU010000246.1:0-2645 GCA_964516155.1 uncultured Caldisericota bacterium | reverse complement strand
AACCATGCATGGTACCGGCATACAAATTGGCGGGCACGACCGGATCAATGGCAAGAGACTCAATGTCCTCGTTTCTGACGCCCACGTTCACCGCGTTCCAATGGTCTCCCGCATCCGTGGAGCGAAAAACTGAGTCTGGGTAGTGAAAGATGCCGCCAGAAGTAGCAACCATAGTCCAGATGCCGACATAGAGGACAGCTGGGTCTGCAGGGTCAATCGCAAGGGACCAGACATCTGTATATACCGGCAGACCCGTGTCTATAGCAGTCCAGGTCGCACCACTATTCTTAGAACGGAAGACGCCGAGGTTGGTACCGGCGTACAACGTCGTCGGCGTGTGTGGGTTAATGGCGAGAACGGCAATCCGCGTCTTTGTGATCCCCGTGTTTGCGGCCGTCCAATGGTCTCCTGCGTCATCAGAACGGTAGACACCATTGTGCGTACCAACATACAGCGTAGCGGGAGTATGCGGGTCAATGGCGAGACAGTTGATCCCCCATTCCGTGATGCCGGCGTTAGCCGCCGTCCATGTGGTACCGCCGTCTCTCGAACGGAAAACACCATTGTCGCTTCCTGCATAGATAGTGCCCCTGGACGCAGGGTCCACGGCAAGAGATGAAACCCTGGCAAAGGGAAGCCCTGAGTTCACAGCAGTCCAGTGATCCCCGGCGTCCGCTGAGCGGAAGACGCCGGCGCCATCAGTACCGGCATAGACGACATCCGGTATTTGCGGGTCAGCAGCAAGAGCCAGTGTGTGATTTGTGATACCAGCATTTGCCTTGGTCCACGTGGTACCTCCCCTGACGAAACGGAAGATCCCGCTGTCAGTAGCGACAGTGAGAGTTGCAGGAGAAATGGAACTGATGACGAGAGAGCCAGCGCGCAGGTCAGAAAGGCCGGTATTCATCGGGGCCCAATGGTCACCTTTGTCCATAGAGCAGAAGACGCCGCCGCCATTTGTCGCCGCGTACAGCACCATCGGCGTCGCTGGGTCAACGGTAAGGGAAGAAACATTCCGGTGGAGCGTCCCATCGTCCTCTGATACCTCTGGAATACCAGTATCCACCTCGGTCCAGTGGTTTCCGCTGTCACTGGAGCGGAAGACACCATAGTAACTGCCCGCATACAGCGTAGAGGAAGTAAAAGGGTCAATGACAAGAGAGGTAACCCCTTGGATGGAAGAACCAGCGTCGATTGAAGGTCCGGCGGTGATACCAGTGTCCACCTCTATCCAGTGGTCCCCGCTATCCGTCGAGCGAAAAACTCCGCGGTTGCTGCAGGCATAGAGTATCGTGGGTGCTACGCGGTCGATAACAAGAGCATCAACAACGCCGGTGCCAAGTCCCGTGTTTGCCGATGTCCATGTGACCCCACTGTCTCTGGAGCGAAAAATACCCTCTTCCAACGTGCCAGCATAGAGAGTAGCCGAAGTCGCCGGGTCAATGACAAGCGAGATGACATCTCTGGGAGAGGTCGCAGTCGTTGCCGCCGTCCACGTGGTACCACTGTTGACAGAACGGTAGATGCCATCCCGAGTGCCAGCGTACAGTGTGGTGGAAATCCTGGGATCGATGGCAAGTGACAGGATGCTGCCTCCACAAAGCGGCAGTTGCGTCCAGCTGTACGTTTTCGCCGCTTTTGCAGCGGGGACGCCAGCTACGGTTCCCGAGAGACTCAGGACAAGGCACAACAGAAAAATCGCTATGTTGGTAATGGGAAAATAACGCTGTGCGCTGGATGTTCTCATGCTTCATGCCTCCACACGTTCCTTCAACAAGATCGGCGGATTAAAACCCGGACACCGAAACCGGCGACGCACGTACCGGCCCGAAGTTCAGTGGGCCCTGGCAGCCGCAGCTATCGATGCAGCGCTGGCATACGCCTGCGCAACAGTCGCCCGGGCAGAACGGATGTTCTTGAAGTACTGAGCTGCAAGAACCCAGGCGTTTCCCCGCGGCGCCCCTTCATCCGCATACACCTGAAGAGAGCCGGCATCCATATTGCCGGTGCTATTCACGCCTGCAACGATCTTGATCGTATAGCTCGTTCCACTTGGATCAGTCATGGCAGACTTGATCGTGCCACGCCAATAAGCGATATCATCTTCAACAGCCTTCCTGGCGGCAGCGGAGATCGCAGTGCCGTGATCCCGAAGATGCTGAAGTTCTCCGGCGATCACCGGCTCGTCATCTACAGGCCCACTATTCAGAGCAGTCATTGTCTTCACGAGCATCATGACTTCTAACTTGCCCGTCTGGACGTATTTGCCGTCGACCGCGATAACAGGTTCTGCCGTCATGTGATGGTTTCCGGCAGCAACCGCCTGTTCCGCGAAGGAGCGCGCCACGCCGTTAACCACATGCATATCGATGCTGTTCACCAGGTTTTGCTTGAATTGAAGCGCAGTAGGGATATAGGCACGCGGATCATCCCGCCATGGGCGCTGGAGGACCCCGACCACGTCGTACGACTGTCCCGCGATGATCCCTAACGATCGTTTTCCCAGAGCCCTTCCTGACAAACGCCTAATCATGTCCCGCATGCCGCTCGCCCCACTCTTCATCGTCGTTGGGATCCAGCTCACCACTCTGCCACAGATCATTGGCAAGCAGAACATTAGCGACGACAAGGTGCAGGAGCAGCAT
>CAZEWU010000245.1:0-2657 GCA_964516155.1 uncultured Caldisericota bacterium | reverse complement strand
AGCAGACGAGCCCAATGACGACCCCGATGACAACGGCGGCCCATGGCAGGACGTAGCCGGCGGAAGGCGTAATAGCGACCAGTCCGACGACCGAACCGATAAGGGGGGCGGCGGCGCTGGGCCTGTGGTTCTGATGCCAGTCGGCAAACAGCCAGGTCATCATGGCCGCCGCTGCGGACAGCATCGTATTGACCCAGGCGCGTGCGGCAAGGCCGTTGGATGCCAGAGCGCTGCCGCCGTTGAAGCCAAACCAGCCGAACCACAGGAGCGCTGCTCCAAGGGCGACATATGTCAGGTTGCTGGGAGACAGATCCTCTTTCTTGGCAAGGTTGCGCTTGCCGATGGCGAAGACGGACGCCAGAGCACCTGCTCCGGCCGTGACGTGGACGACGACGCCGCCTGCAAAGTCAATGAATCCCATCCGCTGCATCCAGCCGCCGCCCCAGGACCAGTGCGCCACGGGAGCATAGACAAGGAGGACCCAGAAGACCAGGAACCACAGGTAGCTTGCGAATTTCATGCGGCCGGCGAATGCACCGGTCATGAGCGCAGGTGTGATAATGACAAACATCATCTGGTACAGGAAAAAGACCAGGAAGGGGATCGTCGTTGCGTAGGTGGAGCTTGCGGCAGCCCCGACGCCACGGCATCCAAAGTATTCAAGCCCTCCGATGATCCCTCCGATGTCGTGGCCGAAGGACAGGGTAAAGCCACCAAAGAACCAGACCATTGCCACAAGTCCCAGGGCGATAAAACTCTGCAGCACGAGGGACAGCATATTCTTGCGGCGTGCAAGACCACCGTAGAAGAAAGCGAGCCCAGGCGTCATGATAAAGACGAGAGCGGCGCTGACCAATACCAATGCAGTATCTGCACCATTGATCGTACCCATTGTACTTCCTCCTCAAACAAACGTGATTCAGGAATTTTTCTCTGAATCCATTACCTAAGAAATCATTGTCAGACGCACCCTGTTGTCAAGTGCGGGACCCTTGCATATGGGATGGCCACCGGACAATCTTGCTCCAAACAGGCGCGTCCCTTATGGGACGGGGGCGTTATCGTTCGCCGCCGGCAGACGACGCATAATCACTGGTTTTTGAGATACCGGACCTTTTTCTTCCTCGGCACACGCATATGGCGTCCGTTCATCGTCTGGAACGTTATGTTGCCGTCAACCTCGAGCCATGCCATCCTGATGTCACTCATCTTCTCAATGTCATGTTCCCGCGCGGCGGTCATGATCTCGTCTTCGTCGATGTGCTCGCGTTCCAGCGTGTCCAGTTGCGGAATGCCCTGCTCGATGAGGGTGGTGCGCTGGCCCAGGATGATGCGTCGCAGACGCGGATACCGATGTACCAGTGCAGAGACGGCATAGTTGATGATAAGGAGGGTCGCAGCTGCGACGATGCCGCCCATGACCGACGTATTCGGCCCGGTCATTGCGTTCTGTACTGCATTGGCGAGCAGAAGGATCATGACGAAATCGAACGATGCGAGTTCTCCCATCTCGCGCTTTCCCGCCACGCGCAGGCCGGCCAGAACCAGGACGTAGACGATGGCCGTCCGCAGAGCAACTTGCCAGAGATCAGGTGTCAGTGCAAACATGGTTGTCCTCCGTTCAGTCCTGAGATTGAAGGGACGATGCCGGCTTTGCGGCGGAGTCGCTTCCGGCGAGGGTCCTCATGATGATGCTCCGCAGAAAACGCTGGTCCCCGAGCCGGTTCTTCAGCGCAGTCTCGAGCGCTCCCACAGGATACAGATTCTGAGGCGCCCTGGTGTCGCCCCACAGGTTGCTGGAGTAGTGGACGGCGATGGCGGAGGCGAGATTCGCCAGGTGGACCGCTTCTGTCAGCCCCATGACGGGGAGCTCGATGCGGACCAGGTTGGCCATCTGGCTGGCGAAGGGCGTGACTGATCGCAGGCGCAGAAAGAAACTCATCTTGCTGCTGCCGCTGCTTTCCTTGTAGCGGATCTCGAAGATCGGCGTGCGTTCACCGGCTCCCAGCGAGAGCACCGTGGCAAACTGCTCGCCCTTCAGGTAGGCTTCCTGGACGTTCTTGATGATCCCAGCCAGCCTGGCCGTCCCGGCGGCAACGTTGTGTTCGTAGGGGATAGGCCCGTCCGTCACGACGGCCTGCACATCCGTGCGGTCGAGTTCACGCTGTGCGACGTTGTGTTCCAGTTCCTGCATGAGGTTGTTGAGTTCCTGACCGAAATCGGCCGGGTCGCGGCCGGGGCTGCTGTGGATCTCGTATCCGACGTCGAATGGGCAGGAGGGATCGTTTGCCAGTTTGAGCGTCTTGATGTCCGGGTCCGGCGCATTGGTCACAAAGTAATGTCGTACGGATTCGTCACAAAGCGCCTGGGCCACGTCGTGTGCGCGGGCGCCGCACATCTGCATGCAGCCTGCGGCCACAGAGCCGAAGACCCCATAGTACGGCGGGTTCCCGTCGACAACGCCGTGCATGTCGATACGACGCACGCCGTCCACAAATGCGACCCGGACCGTCTCGGCTTCGGCGAACGCTGCGTCGGGGACGCGGACAGCCGGCCAGTGGTCGAGATCGTGGCACTCGGTGGTCGCCACCACCTCATAAGAGCGTTTCTGATCTGTCAATGTGGCCTCCGTGGAACCGATATAGACGCTCTGCCAG
>CAZEWU010000244.1:0-2662 GCA_964516155.1 uncultured Caldisericota bacterium | reverse complement strand
TATCTGTCCAAACGCGGTATCGAGACTCTGGATGCCGGTCCAGCCCTTTTATCCATGCACGCGCCGCAGGAACTTGCCAGCAAAGCCGATCTTTACAGCTGTTACCTTGCCTACAAGGCCTTTCTCCAGAAAGCACGGTAAGAAACAGCTTTTCAGACAGGACGCGGTGAAGGTTTTTGTGAGTTGCATTGACTGCACAGGCGCATATACTGTTTCTTGCTCTCTGCCGTCGTAAAGACGGCCGAAATCTGAGTCCAAAGGGAGGAAATGTTGAGAGAGTTTGAATTGATGTTCATTGTCGACGGTACGTTGTCCGAAGAGGATGCTACGGCAGTCGCCAATACTGTTCAATCGTTTATTTCATCAAAAGGAACCATCCTGAAAGCGGACGCATGGGGCCGCCGCAGAATGGCGTATCCCATCAACAAGAAGTCGGATGGGTACTACTGGGTGATCTCGTACGCAAGCGAGCCGGGGGATGTTGATGCTCTCAAGTACAACCTGAGAGTCAACGAAAACATCATACGCTGGCTGATTACGCGTCCAGAGCACAAGAAGGCTGCCGCTGTTCAGCCGGAAGCCGTTGTTGCAAAAGAAACGCCTGTTTCACAGCCGGCCGTTCCCGTTCAGGCGCCTGTTGCGGAAACAGTCGCTCCCGCTGCGCCTGTTGCGCCAGCCACTCCAGCTCCTGCAGCAACTCCGGAAGTCACGTCGACGCCAGAGGCGTAAGGATGACAGATCTCAACCAGGTCGTCCTCACGGGCAGGGTTACAAGAGATCCAGATATTCGCTATACACCGTCCGGCAAGAAGACCGCGCGTCTTTCTATTGCCGTTAATCGCAGCTGGAATGCTTCGAAAGACCCGTCTGTCCGTGACTGGAAAGAAGAGACCTTTTTTGTCGACATCACAGCGTGGACATTTGTTGCCGATAAGATCGAGAAGAGTGCGGAAAAAGGCCTGCGCGTTCTCGTGACCGGGCGTCTTTCTATCCGGGACTATACAGCAAATGATGGTACCAAGAAGCGTGCCACTGAAATCGTTGCTTCAACCTTTGAAGTAATCGGCACCCCTCAGAACCACCAGAATACTGCTGAGCCTGCAGAGGCGGCCAGTGAAGATGACCTTCTCAAAGATTTTGATGTACCCGAGGGGTCATTGCAGCAGGGTTCCGGCTCTGAAGACCACGATGTACCATTCAATTGAGATGAAGGAGTAGGATTATGCCAAACGCACCATATAACAACAGGAAAACAGGCAAGAAAAAGTCTTTCTATTTCCGTGCACGGAAGAAGTTTTGCCCGTTCTGTGCCGATAAGACAGAAGAGATCGATTACAAGGATGCTTCCAGACTTCGCCGTTTTATCAGCGACAAAGGGAAGATCCTGCCGCGTCGTGCCACCGGCGTTTGCGCAAAACATCAGCGTGCTCTGGCCGGAGCTATCAAGAGAGCACGTGTTGTGGCTCTGCTGCCGTTTGTAAACCGGTAGAGGACAAGAGAGCGTATGGATAAGAAGGTAATTCTGCTTGCCGACGTCAAAGGCGTGGGTCATAAAAACGACATGGTCAATGTCTCCGTCGGCTTTGCCGCCAATTACCTTCTCCCTAAACACTTGGCTACGGATGCTACGCCGGAAAGAATGGCGGTTCTTAACAAACGTAAGTTGATCATGTCGCAGGAGAAGGAAGTTGCGCTTGCTCATGCCAAGGAGCTGGCGGCGAACCTTACCGGAAAATCTGTTACTATCCAGGCCAAGGCAACTCCGCAGGGCCGTCTGTATGGAGGAGTCACTCCCGATGATATCGCATCAGCCATTAATGCTCAGCTTGGACTCTCGATCGATAAGAAAGCTGTGACGACGGAAGAACCGATTCGTGCTCTGGGTATTTATGCAGTCGTTCTGAAATTGAATCCACAGGTCAGTGCTACTCTTTCCATCTCAGTCACGGAAATAGTCTGAGGATGGCTACACAGGGAGACCTTCCGGCGAGTGAGTCTCGTCCTCTTACCGGGCAGCAGACGACAAGTCCTGAAAATATCGTTCCGCCATATGATATGGGAGCCGAGCAATCGTTACTCGGCTCTTTTATTGTATCAAACACGACAATTGACGAGGTCATGGATTATCTCAGGCCGGAAGACTTCTATTTTGACGAGCACGTAACCATCTGCGAATCTATCTTCCGTCTGCACACAGCCAATCACCCTGTTGACATTGTCGTTTTGAGTAACGATATCAAGAGTCATGGCGATCTCGACCGTATCGGCGGTATAGCATACCTTGTAAAGCTGACAGAACTCGTTCCGACAACACAGAACTCCAAGTACTATGCCGAGATCATCAAAGAATGTTCTGTCAAACGCAGTATTATCAGAGCCGGCCGGGATATTTATGAAATGGGCTTCTCTCCGTCTGTCTCTGCAATGGAACTCATCGACCATACGGAAAAACTGGTTTATGAAGCCTCGCAGGGAATGGTGCGAGGTGATTTTCAGTCCCTGGAGCATATCCTGCCGAGTACGCTTGAAGTCCTTGAAGAACGCTACGATCATCGGGGTTCCATTCGCGGCGTAGCTACCGGCATCAAGAATCTGGATCTCCAGATCGGTGGATTCCAGCCGCAGGAACTCGTTGTTCTGGCAGCGCTGCCAAGCGTCGGCA
>CAZEWU010000243.1:0-2680 GCA_964516155.1 uncultured Caldisericota bacterium | reverse complement strand
TCACCTTTGATGATGTCTTGCTGATCCCTGGAAAATCCGATGTTTTGCCGCGGGATGTCAGCCTCCAGACCCGCCTCACCCGATCAATCCAGCTGAGTATCCCTATTATCAGCGCCGCCATGGACACCGTCACAGAATCAGCCATGGCAAGCGCCATGGCGCTTGAGGGAGGAATCGGCGTTATTCATAAGAGTATGTCCATCGAGCGCCAGACAAACGAGATAACGGCGGTCAAGTCCGTCCTCCGACATCCCTGTTCCAGCATTGCCCATCTTGAACCGCGTCAGACCGTCCTTGAAGCTCACCAGCTCCTGGAACGTTTCAGCGCGTTCGCTCTCCCGCTTATTGATAATCATCGTCTGGTCGGTATGATCGCGGCATCAGACCTCGCCTTTGAAGAACCATCATCTCCCCTGTCTCAGCTACTCCAGGGCGACTCCCGGGTCGCCGTTCCAGACCATCTCAACGCAGCAGAACTAGCGGCCCAGCTGACAAAATGGGGACTGCAGCAGATGGCGTTGACTACTCCTGACGGCACTCCGGCGGGATTCGCCGGCACCGACGAAGTTGTCCGGACACTGGCATATCCCGACGCTTCCTGCGACGAGGCGGGCAGATTGATGGTAGGTGCAGCCGTGGGCGTTTCGGCGGATCTGCTTCAGCGCGCCAAAGCTCTGGTGGACGCCGGTGCGGATGTTCTTTTCCTCGACAGTGCACATGGCCACTCTCTCGGTGTCGTCAGGGCGGTCGCTCTGCTCAAGCAGAGCTTCCCCACGACCCCGGTGATCGCCGGAAACGTTGCTACCGCTGACGCCGTCCGCGACCTTGTTATAGCGGGAGCCGACGCAGTCAAAGTCGGCATGGGGCCTGGTTCCATCTGCACGACCCGCATCATCGCGGGTATCGGCATGCCGCAGATCACAGCGGTCTATGATTGCGCAGAAGAGGCGGCACGCCACGACATCCCCATTATCGCTGATGGCGGGATCAGGTATTCCGGAGACATCACCAAGGCTCTGGCCGCCGGTGGAAATACCGTCATGCTGGGCAGTATGCTCGCCGGCACCGTGGAAAGCCCCGGTGCGATCATCTCTGCTCATGGCAGACAATACAAAACATATCGCGGCATGGGATCTATCAACGCCATGAGGAGCGGCAGCAGCGACAGGTATTTCCAGGACGCACGCAGCAGCAAACTCGTACCTGAAGGAGTCGAAGGGAATATACCGCTGGCAGGCTCCGTTCATGATGTTCTCTTCCAGCTTCTCGGCGGACTGAGGGCAGGCATGGGCTACTGTGGAACCCCGACGATCGATCTTCTGCGGACAGAATCCAGATTCGTCCGCATCACCGGCCCTGGATTGCGGGAATCGCATCCACACGATATCAACATTACCGCTACCGGTCCAAACTATCATATCGAATGAAAACGCCTTCCGATCACGATACAGTCCTGATCCTCAACTTCGGTGGTCAGTATACACAGCTGATCGCCCGACGTATCCGTGAGCTCCATATCTACAGCGAGATCATTCCTTTCGACACGCCGGTGGACACTATTGCGGCCCGTCATCCCAGAGCGCTGATTCTTTCGGGAGGACCTGCCAGCGTTTATGCTCTCAACGCCCCCGTCTGCAACGGGAAGATCTTCGACATCGGCATCCCGATGCTGGGTATCTGCTATGGAGCGCAGCTCATGACAACTCTGCTCGGAGGTTCAGTCGAACAGGCCCCCGCCGGAGAATATGGAAAAACCGCTCTGAAACTGGATCCGCAGGCCGTTCTCTTCCGCGGTCTTCCTGGCGACACAACATGCTGGATGAGCCATACCGATCGCATCAGCAAAGCGCCTGCCGGATTTCATGCAACCGCTGCGACACCTGCCTGCCCTGTCGCCGCACTGGAAGATCCACATCGCCGTCTGTACGGCGTCCAGTTTCACCCGGAAGTCGTTCATACCCCCCTGGGGAGCAGGATCCTGGAGCATTTTCTGACAGATGCAGCCGGATGCACCCGAGACTGGACGATGGACAGTTTTGCCGAGTCCGCCGTTCAGGAGATCCGGACCAGGATTGGAACGGACCGTGTTCTGTGCGCTCTGTCGGGAGGCGTCGACAGTTCCGTCGCAGCAACCCTGGTTCATCGTGCCGTCGGCAACCAGCTGACCTGCATGTTCATTGATACCGGGCTCCTGAGAACAGGCGAGGGAGACCGCGTCGAATCGGTCTTCCGGCAAAAATTCGGGATACCGCTGGTGCGCATGAACGCAGCATCTGAATTCTTTGCGGTCCTCGAAGGCGTTACTGACCCTGAGGCAAAGCGCAAGGCCATCGGCGCCGCGTTCATCCGGTGTGTCGCTGAGCAGGCTCGCACCATGGCAGGCATCCGGTTCCTGGTACAGGGAACGTTGTATCCGGATGTCATCGAATCCGGAAACTCCGTGGCCAGTACCATCAAAAGTCACCACAACGTCGGTGGATTGCCGGCGGACCTGCCCTTCACGCTTGTCGAACCGTTACGGCTCCTGTTCAAGGATGAAGTCCGGGCCCTGGGAAGAACTCTCGGGCTGCCCGGGGAGCTGGTCGATCGCCAGCCGTTCCCCGGTCCCGGTCTCGGCGTTCGTATCCTTGGAGAAGTCACCCCCGGCAAGGTCGACATCCTGCAGCGCGCCGATGCCGTC
>CAZEWU010000242.1:0-2683 GCA_964516155.1 uncultured Caldisericota bacterium | reverse complement strand
CGGCATTCTCGGCGTCCTGGCGGCGCTTCTCATAGGCGCTGTCGTCATGGCCATTCAGGGATTCAACCCCATTGCCACCTACGGTGCGCTGCTGCAGTACTCACTGTTCAGTCCATCGGGTTTTTCCGCGATGCTCATGAGAGCTGTGCCGCTTATTCTTACAGGTCTTTCGGCTTCGATCACATTTGCCTCGGGTCCCACAAACCTCGGCCAGCCAGGACAGCTTGTCATGGGGGCTCTCGGTGCGACACTGGTCGGGCTTTTTGTGCGGTTGCCCGCTCCTCTGCTTGTTCCGTTGTGTATCCTTGCTGCTCTGGTCGGCGGGGCTGCATGGTCCGGATTGGCCGCGCTGCTCAGACGCGCGTTTGCGATGGACGAGTTCATCGTTACGCTCATGTTGAACTTTGTTGCCGACTACTTCACATTGTGGGCGATCACCTACCCGCTGTTCGATCCTACGGCGCTCAGCCCCATGACCTCTCCTATCAACACTTCCGCATGGCTTCCTGATATGGGAGGTGTAAACACGAGCGTTTTGTTCATGGCAGCTGCAACGATTATCTGCTGGTTGCTCATGAGCAGGGGGCGGGCCGGCTATGAATGGCGGATGACCGGCCAGAATTCACTGTTTGCCCGTATCGGTGGATGCAAGGTAGATGCCAACTACGTCCGCGTCATGTTGGTCACCGGCGCTCTGGCAGGGCTAGCCGGGGGACTGATGGTCCTGGGCGGAACACACCGGTTCGTGAAAGGACTTGGAGCAAATTACGCATGGGATGGCATCATGATCGCGGTCGTCGCCAACAACGGCATCTCAGGAACTTTTCTCTATGGACTTCTCTTCAGCATATTGCAGCAAGGGGCCATCGGCATGGAACTCGTGACCGCCGTACCGTCAGAATTCATCGACGTGCTTCAGGCGATCATCGTGCTCGTCGTGGTTGCGGGAAGGGTGTCTCTGAACATGGCGTTTGACTGGCTTGCTACTCGCCGCAAGCTGAGGGAGACAGCTCAATGAACGTTTCCTTCGGACTCGTTTCTGCAACGCTGGTCGGCACGACCCCGATCCTTTTGGCCGCTATCGGCGGCACGTTCACGTTCTATGCGGGAATCTTCAACATAGCCATGGAAGGCATGATGCTTGTCTGGGCATTCTGTGCGGTCCTCGGTTCCTTTTTCCTGCACAGCTGGAGCCTGGGCATCCTGTGCGCCGTGGCTGGATCGCTTGTCATGGCTGGCATCTTCATCCTGTTTGCGGTCCGGCTTCACACGGACGAATTCCTGACGGGCATCGCGCTGAATCTGTTTGCCGTGGGGCTTACAACGTTCCTGCTGCGAGACATTTTCCATGTCAAGGGTGCGTTTACCGATGCCGGCATTCAAGCCATCCCCGCAGTGAGACTCCCGCTCATTAGCGGCATTCCGTTCCTGGGGCGTCTGCTGAGCGGCTACAATGTCATCGTCTATATGGCGATCATCGTGACGGTCCTGTCTGCCTATGTCATTTTCCATACCCGGTTCGGCCTCCGGCTGCGCGGTGCAGGCTACCACGCAGCTTGTCTGAGTTCCAGCGGCGTTTCTCCGTCATCCGTGCGCATCTGGTCACTGATCATCTGCGCAGTCTGTTGTGGTCTGGCAGGAGCCTATCTGTCTCTGGGATATGTGCGCCTGTTTGCGGAAAACATGTCTGCAGGGCGCGGATGGATTTCTCTTGCAGCGATCATTCTCGTCAGCGGCAATCCATGGGGCATAGCGATTATTTCCCTGCTGTTTGGCTTCTTCGATGGACTGACCGTGTTCCTGCAGGGCAGCGCGATCCCGACGCAATTCACCGCGATGATCCCCTACGTCGCGACACTTGTATCGCTTTATGTCTATTCGGTGCGCAAGAGGCGGCAGGCATGAAAACAGAAGCATGGCAGCTGGAACGCGATGTCCGTCGCGCCGCAATACCTCTGGACCGGCGTCTGCATCCAAGCAAGTGGCTGGAAGAGACTGATCCGGAGAAGAGTCCGGATGATCTGATGCTGATGTGGTGGGAAAGTGCAGTTCCAGGATCAGGTGCGCCCGAATGCCTGTACAGAGAAGCTGCCCAGTCACTGGAGAACCAGGGCTATGATGAAAGTGCCGCTGTTGCGCTCATTCCCGAAGGCGTGCGTCTTGCCCGCGCAGGAGATGCGGGAGCACTTCGCGTCCTGACGGCGCACTATCTTGAGGCTCTCTTCTTCGCGCCTCAGGCGCCTGATTGTCCGTATGCCGGGTTTCGACGGCCGGCTTCCTGGGACGAGGTGCTGTCTCTGCTGCCTGCCGCTCATGCGCCGCAGGAAGGACATCTGGACGGCGCCGAGGAAAAGACATATGCCGGATGGATGGGTCAGCTTGCCGGCGGAGCTTTCGGCACTGCCATTGAAGGATACACCGGACAGCGGATCTCCGAAGTCTATGGGGATGTCCGTTCGTATGTCACGAAGCCCGAGACCATGAACGACGACGTTGTGTATGAACTTGTCCTGCTCGATGCGTTTGAACGGGACGGCAGGAGCATGACATCCCGGAGCATTGCCGACGAATGGCTGCGTCAGATCACGTTTGGGTGGTCTGCTGAGGAGATCGCTCTCCAGAACCTACGGACCGGCCTCATGCCACCCTACTCCGGGGCATACCGGAATCCCTATTCGGACTG
>CAZEWU010000241.1:0-2689 GCA_964516155.1 uncultured Caldisericota bacterium | reverse complement strand
CGGGATGCCGTTTGAATTCATTGCGACTGCCTATACGCAGATGATGACGGCATATGGAGACACAGTGACGCCTATGGTGGTGAATGCCGTCACGGTGGTGGGCAATATCATCCTCGACCCATTCATGATCTTCGGATGGGGACCGTTTGCACGTATGACGGTTGCTGGGGCTGCGCTGGCGACCATCCTCATGCAGGGTATTGCAGCGATCATCTCTCTTGTTCTGTTATTCAATGGAAAACGCGTACTGCATATCAGTCCGCGCGATTTGCTTCCCGACTGGTCGTGGTACAAACGTATCCTCAAGATCGGGATGCCCTCGTCTATCGGCATGTCTGGAACGTCCTTTGGTTTTGTCGTTCTCACGGGAATCATCGGACGCGTTTCCAATGCAACTGTCGCGCTGTCCGCCTATGGTCTCGGTGATCGCTTCATTAATCTGAGCTTCATTCCGACGGACGGGATGACCATGGCTATTTCCACGATGGTCGGCCATGCGCTCGGAGGAAATCGGCGCCGGCGTGCAGACCACGTTGTCTGGACCGGGACGGGAGCGATGTTCGGGATCCTTGCAGTGGAGGGATGTTTCCTCTGGCTGTTGGCTCCATGGCTTTTCAGAACATTTATACCGACACAACCTGCTATTATCAAAGAGGGGATTCTGTTCATGTCGCTGTTTCTTCCCTCGATTCCTTTCTTTGGTATCGTGAGTGGAGCTCAGGCGGCCTTCCAGGGCTCCGGGCACAATATGCCGCCGATGATCATGCAGTTGGTACGCTTGTGGGGACTGCGTGTTCCCCTGTCCTGGATTTTCGGATTTACCCTAGGCATGGGCTCCCGTGGTATCTGGACGGGAATGCTCATCAGCAACGTTCTGGCGGGAATACTGGCAGTGGTATTCCTTGCGACGATTGACTGGCATCAGAAGATTATCGGACCGACTTCCACGGAAGATGAGGTTGAGAAACCCGTTTATGCTTCTGACGGCGGAAGAACGTCCCCGCAACGACAGGGTGCTGCAAAGTAAGCAGGCAGGGAGGGGGCGGACGATGATGAAAAAATCAAGGATGCCGACGCGGGATGAAATCCTTCACGGGCCTATTGTGCGGACCATGCTGCGTCTTTCATGGCCTGTCATGGTAAGCTCTCTTCTCAACATGCTGTACAATATGACCGATACGTTCTGGGTAGGGCATCTTCCCGCCGCCGAGAATGCAGTGGCGGTAGCGGGACTTCAGGTATCCGGGCCGGTCGTCTGGTTTCTCGTTGCGTTCGCGGTGGGGTTTGGTTCATCGGGACTGGCGCTGGTTTCACAGTACGTTGGCTCTCATAACGATGCCGCCGCTGAGAAGGCTGCGGGGCAGACGATGTCTCTCGCGATTCTCATGGGGATCGTCGTCATGGTTCTCGGCCTTGTCCTGTCCCCCGTTGTTCTTCATCTTCTGACTCCTGTCCGTGACATTTCAAACATTGCCATACGATACACGCAGATCATCTTTCTGGGGATGCCGGCCATGTTTGTTTCTCTCCTGTATGCACAGGTCATGAATGCGTATGGAGATACGGTTACCCCCATGATCATCAATCTGGTGACGGTGCTGCTCAATGTCGTCCTCGACCCGTTCATGATCTTCGGCTGGGGGCCGTTTGCACGCATGAGCGTTGCGGGAGCAGCCCTTGCGACCATTCTCTGTCAGATACTGGCGGCGGTCATTTCGCTGGTCGTACTGATGAGCGGCAAGCGCAAACTGAAGGTCACATGGCGTGACCTTCGTCCTGAACTGCCGTGGATCCGGCGGATCCTCCGTATCGGGATCCCGGCGTCCATCGGTGCTTCCGGGACATCCTTCGGTTTTGTTATTCTCACAGGGATCATCGGGCGTGTTCCCAATGCGGCGGTCGCTTTGTCTGCCTACGGCATTGGGGACCGGTTGTTCAGTATCACCTCGCTCATTAACGACGGCGCCGGGGTCGGTATCGCGACCATGGTCGGCCAGGCGCTGGGCGCAGATCTCAAGGAACGAGCTACAGCGGTTGTCCGTACCGGCACGATCGCTGTGGTCGTCCTCCTTATCGGATCGAGTTTTCTTCTCTGGCTGTGCTGCCCATTCATTTTCCGTGCCTTTATCCCCAGCCACCCTGAGATCATCCAGGAAGGGATACGGTTCATGTCCGTTTTCCTCTGGGCGAATCCCTTCTTTGGTCTCATGATGGGGGTCCAGGCGGCATTTCAGGGGTCCGGGCATAATCTTCCCAACATGATCCTCGATCTGGTCCGACTCTGGGGACTCCGGGTCCCTCTGGCCTGGCTGTTCGGCATTGGTCTTCATCTTGGTTCCCAGGGAGTCTGGATCGGCATGACGATCAGTAATGTCGCAGCCGGGATCCTGTCGCTGATCCTCGTGCGTACAGTTGACTGGCATCGCAAGGTCATTGAACGGACACCGGCGCTGCTTCTGACCGGAGAAAAGGAGACTGTGTCGCATGTGGAGACCGATACAGAAAGCCATGTCTGATCTTGCTGCGGCATCAGATTCATGATTCTGGAACAGATGGCCTACAATACTGTGTATTTCTCCTGTTCGAAAGACGAAAGGAATGTCATGTGAACATCCGGGAACGGCTTCCAGCTTTTGAATCGCCAGACTATCGCGTCTGGTTTGTGGGCCAGAGTATTTCTCTCATCGGT
>CAZEWU010000240.1:0-2699 GCA_964516155.1 uncultured Caldisericota bacterium | reverse complement strand
TTCAACCGGCTCATCGGCGAGTTTCTGGCTGTCTGGGGTGTAGGTCGTACGCCGGCCGAGTGACTGTTCGGTCGGAAAGCGTGTAATGATTGAGGGATTACCATGATCAAGGTCCCAGAAGTAGTGCAGATTTCCGTTAGATAAGATGATAAAACGTGCATGCTGCGACTGAGCATAATGACGTGCCTGCTCTTTGCCGTCCAGCGGTGATTTATCTTCGGACTTTGCCTCAAGAATAACTAAAGGATATCGTTTGCTGTCGAGCAGCAGGAAATCGACAAAGCCATTAGTAGTGTGTTCAAAGTCTTCGCCATACTCATTGGCGGCGATTTTTGTCAGCTTAACATTATTTTCCAGAACAATGTTGGCGGATCCACGTTCGTCATCAAAAAACCGCCAGCCTGCTTCCTCAAGAAGTCTGTTGATCTTGATCCGTGCCCGTGCCTCTTTCAATCCCATCGTGAGATCACGCCCCTTCGGTTCCAACGCGGCAACAGCGTTATTATATGCCAAAAGGGATGGGAAAGAACGGGGCCGGTCCGGGTTTACGAGAAAGCTATTTCAGCGCAGCGCTCCCCGCAGCAGGGCGACGCCGCCGATGAGCAGGAGGAGCCACCAGAAACACAGGACGAATATAAATCTCAGGACCCACCACACGAGCCGGAATGCAGCTCCTGTAACGGCGCCTATCACGATCAGCACACCAACCAGCAGACCGACTGACACCAGAAACGTTATCATCGCAACCACCTCCACACTTCATATACGGGCAGGACTCTCCAATGTTACAGCCCGGCCATTGACCGCCGTTGACTGCGATATATCCTGAAAGAGTATGCAGGACAGGAGACATGAGAGAGGAGGCCGCGGATGAAAAAGCGGGGAGTGGATGATCTGGTGATCGTCCTGACGGCTGTCGTATGTACGGCCGTCATGGCCGTTCTATTCGGGCATTTTGGTTCGCACGCTGATTTCTGGGGGCTGCTCGTTCCCCTTCTGTTTGTCATTTTCTTCATAAGCTGGAAGGCGGTCAGTCATTCGAGAGAATCCATGCCGAGCATTCCCTATGCCGTTCTTATGGTCCTGATATCCGCTCTTGTTATTGTACTTGATCTGGGGTTCTGATGATGGATATACCTCTTGATGAAACTATTATTCTCTCGTCACAGGCCGCCGAACGCCACAACGCCTTCAAGAACATTGGTCTGTCCTTCCTGATCTCCCAATCGGCCATTATCCTCGCGCCGTTTGATCAGACCATGCTTCGCAAGCTCCGGGTCTCGCGGGCCGCCGATGCAAAAGCGCGCGGGGGTTCGCGGTTTCAACAGGTGCTGGCGTCCGCAGAGGCTCCGTTTGCCCTGATCGACCGTTACGTGGGCATGACTGTTGCGGCGGTTCTTGCCGAGCTTCCCGCTTCGCGTGTCCTGGGCGCGGAGGATATCCTCCGCGCTGTATTTACCGAGGCTGTTCGTTCTTCGCGGTCGCCGATCCATGCTACGGCCGGGGAACCGCCGCACAAGTTTTTGCTGGAAATATCCTCCGGAGAGATCTCGCTTCAGATCGACGGGCATACAAGTGCACGGGAACTGCAACGCCTGCTCGCGGCTATTCTGGGAGATCGTCTGCAAGTGGAATAATATTCTGTCTGTTCCGGGATCGTCAATGTGAATGTGTTGCGCGAAAACCGAAATAACGACACTGTTGATAGCGTGAAGGTTCCAGTGACACGATTGCCTGAAAGCTGCTTCTCATCTTCATTATTTTGGAAGTTGACATATCTCGAATGTTAACTACTCTAATAAAAGAAGAAGGTAATTTCGCACGGGCGGACTTGTCTGCTTGCGGCGAGGTTGCCTTTTTCGCTTTTCCTGCGAAAGGATTACGTCATGAGCTCACCACAAAAAGCATTGACAGCCATCTCCGGGGGTCATTTTTTCGTTGAATGGTACGCTGCGCTTCTTATCCCCCTTGTTCCTGTCTTCCGAACGCGGCTTGGTTTTTCTCTGAGCGCGGCGGCCGCTCTTGGCGCCAGCCTTCCCATTGTCTCCGGTCTTGTGCAGATTCTGTTCGGGTTTTTGTCTGACCGTCTCCGCCATGCCAATATCCTTGTTGTCGGCTCCACGATCCTTGGCGCCGCAGCTATTGCGCTGCTTGCTGTTCCGCAGCATTTCTTCTGGCTTCTTCTGCTTTTTGCAGCAGTCGCTGTTGCATCCGCCATGTTCCATCCGCAGGGAGCGGCCGATACCACGACCCTGTCAGCTTCCAGACGCGGGCGTTTCATGTCTGTTTTCAATGTTGGCGGATCGATCGGTACCTTTGCCGGCTCTCTTCTGGCTATCCCGCTCTTTGGGCTTCTCGGGCTGGGGCGTTTCTGGCTTCTCGCTCTCCCGGCGGTTGCATTTGCGTTCTATCAGATTGGTGCGCTTCCCCCTCCCGCCGGCCGGAAAACCGGCAACGGAGCAGACGATTGCGAGCCGATTCACAGGAACCCGCATTTCCGGGCGTACCTGACGCTGGTTGCCGACGGAACACTGACGGCGACCATCTCCACCGGTATTACCGTTCTGCTGCCTCTTCTGTTTCAGGAACTGAACTTCAACGCCGACCGGGCCGGTGTGTACCTGGGCCTGTACTCGCTGGCGGGTGCCGTTGCCAATGTCCTTGGTGCAGAGCTTTCGGACCATCGGGGGCGGAAGACA
>CAZEWU010000239.1:0-2703 GCA_964516155.1 uncultured Caldisericota bacterium | reverse complement strand
ACGATGACAGACCCGCATATCACCACGGAAAGGATCACCACGGATGATCCTTTCCGTGGTGATATGCGGGTCTGTCATCGTTCCTCTTCAGGGACTGTCATCGTCATTCCTCCCTCTTCGCCTGCGAACCAGGGAAGGGAACCGGCCGTCCCCAGATATGTCGGCGCATGGCTCTCAGATTCGCACCAGCGCAGCATCGTGCGCCGTGCAATGGTGTTGCCGAGACGGAGCTGCTGATCGAACGGCAGTCTGACATAACGCGCGCAGCTGGTCCACAGGGCAAATCCTGCAACCTGCAGCAGGTCATCCCGGGCCACTCCCCAGACGGAGGAATACCGGCGTGCCATGCCGGCAAGCGTCGGATAGAGTTCCTGATACAGCGGAACAAACCAAGCGTCGTTTTTGTTCACATTCTCTCCTTATGTTCAATATAATATACACGTTGGTAAAAAATCAAGCTCCACTATTGCTGAATAGCTTTCTTTGCACGTGAATACGAATATACTATGTTGAACACCACCAGAACCGATCCGTGTGGAATGCATGGGAAGCTGCATTGGAAGCATAGAAACGACCTGCGGCAGGCGGGGGATTATCCTGCGGAAACAAACCCGATATGGTTGGCGGACGGTGGTTTCTACATACAATGAAAAAGGAGGAAACGATGGGGTTTAAGGAGAATGTCCGGACACTGCTGTCGAAGCGTCGCTGGAGTCAGCGCGAACTGGCTGCTGCGGCTGGCATCTCTCCGGCGGCTGTCTCGCAGATCCTGGCTGGTTCCGTATCGCCGACGCTCATGATGATGAACAAGATCGCCGCGGCATTTGGCGTCTCGGTCGCGGACCTCACGCAGGACGAGCCCTCCGCCGTGTCGCAGGATGAGCTCGAAGTCGCTCTCCGGCATGAGGGTGACCTGACTTCTCAGGATATCCGCGCTGTGCACGCGTTTATCGCCTACATCCGGAGCGAACGTGGAAAGAGCGGTGACCCGCGGTGAATGATCCAGTCCTTTCTCCCCGTCTGCTTGCCTGCGCCGCGTATGTACGGGATCGATATCCTCTGCAGGTCGGATCGGTCCGTGTGGCGGATGTCGAACGTCTGGCGACGGCGACGTGCGCTTCTCTTGAGGAATTTCCCCTGAGTGGCGGAGTGCTTGGCTGCACTGTTTTTGTTGGCGGGCACGGGCATACGGCGATCCGGGAGGGGCTGCGGTCTGCCAACCGGTCCCGCTGGCGGTTCACGCTGGCGCATGAATCCGCCGAGATCATTCTGCGAAGGTATCTGAGTGCTCTTGCCGATCAATCCCGGCGGGAACGTGTCTGCGACGCCTTCGCTGCCGAGCTGCTGCTTCCCGGCATGGTGGTCGGTGAAAGTGTTTCTATTCTCTGCGCAGCATGTGGTGGTCTGCGCATGGTCTCTCCGGTGCAGCTTGAACAACTGGCCGGTCGTCTTTCGCGTACGTACGGCGTGTCGGTGATGATGGCGCGCATTTCCATATCCCAGTGTCTTGCGGAGGCAGCATGAGTAAGTTTATTTTTGTGACGGGCGGTGTCATGTCGTCATTGGGCAAGGGAATCTTCTCGGCTTCTCTCGGGCGCATCCTTCTCGATGAGGGATTTTCGGTGACTATTCTTAAAATGGATCCCTACCTGAATGTGGACGCGGGCGTCCAGAACCCCTACGAACATGGAGAAGTATTTGTGACGGAAGACGGCGCTGAAACCGATCTGGACCTGGGGCACTATGAGCGTTTCCTCAATCAGAATCTCCACCGCATGAACAACGTGACGAGTGGGCAGGTCTATCTCTCGGTCATCGAAAAAGAGCGCAAGGGAGAATACCTGGGCCATACGGTGCAGATCATACCGCATCTTACCGGCGAGATCCGCAGTCGTATCACCAGGGTCGCCGAGGCGTCCAGGGCCGATTTTGTTATCGTCGAGGTCGGCGGCACAGTGGGCGATATCGAGGGCCTGCCCTTCCTGGAAGCCATCCGTGAGTTCTGGGCCGAAGATCCTGCAAATTCTATCTTTGCTCACCTTACCTATGTCCCATACCTGAATACTACCGATGAGCTTAAGACCAAGCCTACGCAGCACAGTGTCGGCGAACTGCGCAAGATCGGCATTCAGCCTACGCTGGTCGTGGCCCGCGGCATCAAGGAACTGCCTGAAGATCAGAAGCGTAAGGTGGCGTTGTTCTGCGGCGTCCCTGCAGATCATGTGATCTCGCTCCCGGATCTGCCTTCTGTCTACAGAGTTCCCAATTACCTGCAGGAGCAGCGCGTCGGACGTCTTGTCCTGTCCGCTTTTGACATTGCTCCACGTCGCTCTGTAACGGAGACCCCCTGGGTGCGGTTCACCTGGACGATCGATCAGGCGACGACGCCGCGCAAGCTTGCTATTGTCGGGAAGTACGTGCAGCTGAACGATGCTTACCTCTCGCTGCGCGAAGCTTTGCATCATGCTGCATGGGCAACAGGATGCAAACTGCAGATCGATCTTGTGGACAGCGAAGAAGTTGAGCGGCAGGGAACGCGGTTGCTGTCAGACGGGGCCTACGACGGGATCCTGGTCCCGGGCGGGTTCGGCAAACGCGGAATCGAAGGGATGATCCTCGCCGCCCAGTATGCGCGCGAGCACAACATCCCCTACCTCGGCATCTGCCTGGGCATGCAGGTTGCCAGCATTGAATTTGCACGGA
>CAZEWU010000238.1:0-2705 GCA_964516155.1 uncultured Caldisericota bacterium | reverse complement strand
TCAAGTTTCGTCATGATCCTGTGGAACATGACAAGATTCTTCTTGTAGTTGGCAATAAGCTGCAGCTTGCTTTCACAGCGGCGCATGCGCCCGAGTGAACGACGGATGTGATCGTGGACGGCCTGGCGGGAAATGCGCAGTCTGCGCGCTACTTCCGCTCCTGAGTAATCCGGCTGGATATAAAGCTCAAGAACGCCCAGTTCCTTCTTTGTAAGCAACCCGGAGTAAAACTCAAGCAATTCGCCTATTTCTTCCTTACGTTTGAGTTTCTTCTCGTGACCAGGAGTCATGAATGTTTTTTCTTTCGCCTTGCTCTGCATAGTTCAACTCCTTACTGAGATGTAACGATCTTTGAACAAATTCTGCCGGCACTGATCTTACTCCGACAGTAATATCATGTTTACAACATCCTCTTTGTCAAACAGTTTTATGCTCGTTAAAGTTTCACCGTAGCACACGAGCTTGACCGGGATATGAAGCTCGCGGGCAATGCTGACGATACTGCCGCCCTTTGCTCCTGAATCGATCTTCGTCAGGATGATGCCGGAGACCGGGATGGCTTCGCTGAACGCACGCGCCTGCATCAGCGCATTTTCCCCCGTGGTCGCATCGATGACCAGCAGCGCCTCTGTGAGAGGCAGACTGAATTTTGTCTCGATGATCCGTACGACCTTCTGCAGCTCAGACGTCAGGTTCTTCTTGTTCTCCAGCCGGCCGGCTGTATCGATGATGACGACATCGGTATGATCGGCCAACGCCTTCTGAAGACCATTGAAAACAACGCTGGAGGGGTCCTGCCCTTCCACCGACCGCATGACCGGAACCCCGGCCCGGCCGGCAAGGATAGCCAGCTGATCGACGGCACCGGCACGGAAGGTGTCCGCGGCCACCAGCAGGACTTTCTTGCCCTGCCCTTTGAGCATAGCCGCCAGTTTCGCGATAGAGGATGTCTTTCCGACGCCGTTGACCCCGGTCACCAGGATGACCGCCGGCGATCCATCGGTATGAAAGGTGCTGTCCAGGTCCAGCGCTTCCAGCAGCTTTCCACGGATCTTCGCAACGACCTGGTCTGCGGTCGGTCTGCCGAGGCCGCCCCTCCGTACTTCCTGAAGGATATTCATGGTGGTGTCAACGTCGATCCCTGCGTCGATGAGGAGCTCTTCGAGAGCGTCAAAATCCGCCGCGCCGTGGACGGAAGAAACCTTCTGCTCCGCAGCCTCTGCAGCGACAACCGGCTGCTGGATCGCCGTCTCCTGATCCTCGGGAACACCCGGTTTCTCACCGCCAAACAGCTGTCTGACCCGTGTCAGAAAGTTCATGCACGCCCGCCGCGATGAGGATGCTCCACCAGGAATGCATCCAGCGCTGCATGCGCTGCATCTTCCTCGGCTTTCTTCTTGGAACCGCCATGACCTTCGCCGTACAGGACTCTTCCGATGTAGACCAGCGAAGTGAACAGATCGGCGCCGTCTTCACCCCGCACCACCTCGGTGTCGTACGAAGGGAGAAGACGCACGATATGCTGTGTCTCTTCCTGCAAAGCAGTCTTGTAATCAAGGATGGCGCCGCTGTGCAGGTCCGCGATCGGTTTCCGGAACACGCTGCTGATGAACTTTTCCGTGATCTGCATGCCGCTGTCGAAGTAGAGAGCCGCCGTAAGCGCCTCGAATCCGTCCGCCAGGATTGCAGGCTTGCGCTCTTCGCGCAGCTTGTCCTCGCCCTTGCCGAGCAGCAAGTATTGATCCAGCCCAAGCTCCAGCGAACGCTCGTAAAGACTCTGTTCCTTGACAAGCGCTGCGCGCATCTTGGAGAGGTCGCCTTCGTGCGCCTCGGGGAACTCAAGGAACAGGAGCTTCGCGACAATGAAATTGACGATACCATCGCCCACGAATTCGAGTTTCTCGTTGGACGTATAACTGTGATGTTCACTGGCAAAAGAACTGTGCGTCAACGCAACGACAAGGTAGTGCAGGTTCTTGAACGGCGCCGGCAGCGTCGCGCTGAATTCGCCGGCCTTTCTCATGACAAGAGCGCTGGTAAAATCCTCTTTCGGGACAACGATCTTGTGAACGGGAGTCTTGCGTGTGCGGGGAGGAATGGAATCGTTCATTTCCAGATCGCTTCCAGTTTTGTGAGAAGATCCTGATCGACGATGTTCTTCGCCACCCGGATGGCGTGGTACAGAGCGGGAGCATGCGACCGTCCATGACAGACGATGCTGACGCCCTTGACACCCAGAAGGGGCACACCGCCGTACTGACTGTAGTCCAGCTGGTCTTTGACGCTATGCAGGCTCTTGCGGATAAGGGCGCCGCCGATCCTGCCGCTGACAGAATCATTGAGACCGCTTTTCATCATGCCGAAAAGCGTCTCGGCGGTACTTTCGATCGTCTTCATGAAGATGTTCCCGGTAAATCCATCGCTCACGACAACGTCCGCAGCATGATGAAACGCTTCCTTCGGTTCAACGTTTCCGATGAACTCCGGCACGCGTTCCGCCAGCAACTTATGTGTCTCGATGACCTGGCGTGAACCCTTCTCCGCTTCTTCCCCGATATTCAGGAGACCGACCGTCGCCCTGCTCTTGCCGCTCCCCGTCACGATCTTGTCGAGCATGCATTCCTCGGGCGGGTTTGCCCCGAGGTACGAGAGGATCAGGTGTTCGGTCTCGGAGAGGGGGTCGCTCGGTGGCATCTATACAATGT
>CAZEWU010000237.1:0-2706 GCA_964516155.1 uncultured Caldisericota bacterium | reverse complement strand
CCTGGTGCTCCTTGGGTTTGACGGAATCCGTCTGGCTGAAGCGCCGTTTGCGCCGGAATGGGAAGGCCTGTCGCTGCGGCAGATCATGGAACGCTGCTATGCAGATGAGGATCCATGGGAGGCATTCCCGGATATTCTTGTGAAACTGCATCTGCAGGCGACGATGATCATCTGGGAGGAACTGGATGAAGACGAGGTGCGGGATCTTCTGCGCTCACCTCTTTCGTCGGTCGGATCTGATTCCTGGGCGACGGCGCCCTCCGCCGGAGGAAAACCACATCCGCGGACCTATGGGACGTTCCCGCACTTTCTGCGCAGATATGTTCTGGACGAACATCTGGTGAGTCTGGAAGAAGGGATCCGCAAGATCACCGCTCTTCCGGCATCCCGTGCCGGGATCACGGACCGTGGTCTGCTGAAGCCGGGAATGGTTGCAGATATCACAGCCTTCGACGCCGTACAGCTGCGGGACGTCGGTGACTTCACCGATCCGCACCACGACGCTGTCGGTATCCGGCACGTCCTGATCTCCGGCCGGCCGGCTGTTGCAGATGGTGTTCTGACGGGTTGCCGCGCCGGACGCGTGCTCCGTCGTCAGAAAAGCGTCAGAAAAGCTGCAGGGTGACCTCGCCCATGCCGACGCAGACGGTCAGGTCGACGAACGGCGTACCGCCGGGGGCATAGTTCAGGTAGTCGTTCCTGTTCTGCCAGAATCCGGGAGCGTTGACGGCCCCGAGACCGCGTTCCACGTGGATGCGCGTGGGCGTCGCTTTCGGAAGCAGGATGAGCAGTGCTCCGACACCGCTTCTGATATCGCCGCGCATCGGCATCTCCGGCGTTCCCGTAAGATGAAGATTGACGCGTCCCGCCCCGGTGGCCATGCTGAGTTTCTGCAGATGCTCCAGGGGGAAGACCATTGTTCCCTGCCCCGCCCCGGTGCGGACCTGCAGGCGCCGTACAAGGGAGGTGCTGAGGTCGATGCTGGTCGTCCCGGCTCCCGTGGTCATGTCAAGCGTCAGGGGAAAGCCGTCGGCACAGCGCAGGTTCCACTCGGCGTGCAGAGGCGACAGAGCCACGATATGCCCGGCCGGCTGTATGATAGAGATTTCAGCAGCTCCATCGGCGACCCGGTACAGGAACTCAGGATCCAGTTCTGCGCCGTTGTTTACAAAGACGGCGTCAACAAGCCCCGCCGCTCCTCCCTGCATCGTCAGGATACCCGCTCCCAGCCGGAGGCGCAGGTCCACCGTCTGAACGCCGTCGCGTGGAACGCTGCGGTGTTCCGTACGGGTGTTGTCCGCGGATACACCTTCCCATATTCCCCGTCTCCAGAGAATGGCGGCAAGGAGCACGATTCCTCCCAATGTCATGAGAATTCCTGTCATGCCTCACCTCCTGCCCAGATGCCTGTAATTGCCAGTATACAGAGAAACGTGCCGGGGGTATACTGATAGTCTGCGTGCCCGGATGGCGCAGGAACGGGAGGCCCGATGGGCATGGAACTGGCTGATTACCTTGCGTCGTTTGCCACGGCGATCGAAGACGAGATCACGGCCGAGAAAGCCGACGAACGGACGACGCGTCATCTGCTCGTCGACGGGACGCTTGTTTCTGAGAGTGGCGATGAAAACCTTCTGTATTTCTTCAGTACACCCTACGAAGTCACGTTACCGGAAGAATCCACTGTGCAGCTCGAGGTCGATGGACGTCTCGTCAAGGGGACCTATGTCGGCGGAGACAAAGACCTTGTGACGGTCGCATCGGCGGAGTTCCTGGGTGCCCGGGTCCGCTCGGCGGTCATGATCGCGACGCCCTGGGACCTGCTGATGAAGCTGGAGGAACGTCTGAACAGTCTGGCGACGGCGGATACGACCGGTCGTGCGCTTGCGATACTGGAGCCCGGAGTACCGGGAGAAAGCCTGCCCGAACTGAAGGGCGCCTTTACCGGGAACAGCCGTCTGGACGAATCGCAGCGCGCAGCGCTGGAGAAAGTCGCAGACTGTGATGTCAGTTTCATCTGGGGCCCGCCCGGGACCGGCAAGACACGGACGGTCGCTTATCTGGTGCGCGAGCTGATCAGCCGGCAGAAGAGCGTTCTCCTTCTGGCGCACAGCAACGCCGCGGTCGATGTCGCAAGCCTGGCGGTCGTGAACGCCTGCCGCGGGACGTCCCTGCTCGCGACCGGCGCGATGATCCGGTATGGGATCCTGACCAGCCGCGAGCTGCTGGCGGAAGCGGACGTCAATCCGCTTGAGCTTCTTGCACGCAGGAACACAGATGCCGAACGTTTCGTCGGGCTGCAGTCCCGGCGCCGTGACATGCTTGAGCATGCCCGCCGGGAGGAGCTGTTCGACACGACGGAATTCGACACGGTGCGGAAGGACATGGGCGATCTGCGCCACCGTGTGGACAAGGAACTGAAAAAACTGGTGGCCGGGACGCCGGTCGTTGCAACGACGCTCACGAAGCTGGCGCTGTCGGACGAATTGATGGAACGTTCCTTTGATGTCGTCATCGTCGACGAGGCCAGCATGTCCCTGGTGCCGTACGATGTTCTGGCTGCTTCGCGGGCGCAGGGCAAGGTCGTGTTCGCCGGCGATTTCATGCAGCTGCCGCCGATCGCATCGGGATCGACGCCGGCCGTGCGGGAGTGGCTGCAGCGCGATATCTATCAGGTACGCGGCATGACGACGGCGGTACGGGCGG
>CAZEWU010000236.1:0-2707 GCA_964516155.1 uncultured Caldisericota bacterium | reverse complement strand
TCGACAACGGCATCGCTATCCTGGCACAGGTGATCAAGTCGCTGTAGCGCGTGGAGCCGAGCGCCTTCGAAGTATCGTATATGAAACTCTTCTGGCAGCGGCAACGCTGCCAGTGGAAAGCGTACTCAGAGGGAACGCCTGCCGGCGGTATCGCCATGCTCGATGAAAAGCAGTATGCCGTTGCCGCGGAGATCGTCCGCAGCGTCGTTCCACACGACCGTCGTTCCCGGGTATTGCGTGCAAGCGCTGTACGGTCCGTCATCGATCTGCAGCCGGACATTGCCGCACTGAGGAACCACCTGGACAATTGGAATTCCTATGGCAGCGATCTCGACCGGCATGAACTGGCAGTGCTCATGAGACCGGATGTCCTGCGTCTCATGAAGCTGCGTGACAACGCAGCGCGACATGCAGGATTTGCATCGTACCCGGACGCTGTCCTGTCCTCCGAAGAACTGGACCCATCCAGGCTGTACCGGTTCCTCGCGAACTTTCTGTCGGAACACCTTTCCCGGGCACGCAGTCTGGCTGAAACCAGGCATATGACCCTCTCCTCCTGGTTCCGTCAGCTGGACGGGCTGGCCGCGGCTCCGGAGCAGGTCGATCCCACCCGGCTCTGGCATGATCTCATGGACTGTCTTGAACTGGACGGATCGATACCGGCACCTGTCTTCGTTATCAGAAACGAAGGAATGGCTGGTTATTCAGCAGCTCTGCATGTTCCGGAAGACGTCCGCATTCTCGCCCGTCCGCCCTGCTCGCTGCACCAGTGGAATACGCTCGTCCATGAGATGGGCCATGCCCTGGAACACCGGTCATGCCGTCAGCAGGGGATCCTCTCAACCTGGACTGCAACGGAAGACGAGGTCTCGGCGATCATCATCGAACATCTTGGAGGAGCACTGCTGCTCCGTGGATCGTTAAAACAGGCGGCGGCCGACATTCAGCTGCTGGAAGCAGTACGGTGCTGCATCAGTATGCTGTTTGAACTCGATCTGTGGAAGGACTCTGAAAATGCCGAACGGCTGTATGGGGAGTGGTATGGCAAGCTTGTGTCAGATACCGGCGATCCGGCGCTGTGGGCGCTGGACTCTTTCCGCAGCATCGACCCCATGTCCATCTTCGCCTACGTGATAGGATATGCGGCCGGCAAAAGCGCTGTCCGGAACAGCATCAAGGGGCCGTTCCTGACCCGGCAGCTGTTCGCGCCGGGACGTTCACGACCCCTTCTGGAGAAACTCGTATTTCGCTCTGTCACCTGCTGGTGACAGAGCAACCAAATCACTGCCGCTCTGCTAGCGGCGTACGATGTCAGCGCAGGCCTGTCGTCTTTGTGGACAATCGCACCCGCCGTAAAGACAGATATGCACTGTCACGCATCTGCGGAGCAGCTGTTATCAGAGGCTGCAAGGAACCGACCACTGTCAGCAGCGAACCTTGTGGTCACCGTTGTACAGATCGCCGCTGACGCTGCAATCAAACGATGAGCACTTTTCCTGCACATGGACGGCCCCCTATTCATACCGCAGAGCCTCGACGGGTTTCATCCGTGCCGCCTTGCGGGCAGGGTAGACGCCGAAGAAGACTCCGACGGCAATAGAGAAACCGACGGCAAGAACAATCGACGAACCGGTAATCGCCGTTGTCGTGAATCGTGAGACAATGAGATTCGAGCCGAGAATACTGATCACAATCCCCAGGACTCCTCCCGTTATGCTCAGTAACGAAGATTCAATGAGAAACTGGACGAGGATATCCCGTTCACGGGCTCCAAGCGCCTTGCGGATGCCGATCTCACGCGTCCGTTCCGTGACGGAGACCAGCATGATGTTCATGATACCGATACCGCCGACCAGCAGGGAAAGCCCTCCGATAGCCGCGAGGAGTGCTGTCAGCATTGACATGGATGACGTCACAAGCGACGTCATGGCGGCAACGTCCTCGACGGTAAAATCCACTTTCTTGTGCTTGGTCGTGAGAAGACTGGTAATCTGTGTTGTTACAGCGGTCGTCTGAGAAGAATCGACGCATTTGATCGTTGTTCGCTGGATAACATTATGCTGCATGCCAAATGACTTCTCCCCATCACCGAATGGAAGGACGACTGCAGTATCAACAGAACTTCCTACAGACTCGCCCTTTGCCGTTGCAACGCCAACAACTTTGTAAGTCGTACCGCTGATGCGGATCGACTGCCCTATGGCAGATCCATTCGGAAACAAAGTTGTTTTCACAGTGGCACCGATAACGACGTTATTCTTCCGGTTATTGACATCGTTGTCAGTGAGCATCCGTCCATCGGCGATCGTGACGTTATTAACTTCAAAGTAGGGCACCGTCGCGAAAATCGCAGTGCCTGACATCGTGGTATCTCCATTCTTGATCGTAACGTTCGTCTGGTTCGTCGGTGAGAGGACAATGGAATAACTTGTCCTCGCTTCGATATACGCCAGATCCGCCGAGGTGATCTTTGCCCCGGACGATGTTCCCAATCTGCTGCCGGAAGTTCTGCCGCCGCTCGGAGCGCCGCCGGGGCCGCTTTCTCCTCCTGCCTGGAACCCGCCCATGAGAACATTTGATCTGTTCCCGGCCGTCAGGTAGAGGTTGCCGGAACCGGAACTCTCCATTCTGCTCAGAATACTCTGTTTGGTCCCGTTGCCGACGCCCATGAGCATGACGACGGCTGCAATACCGATGATGATGCCGA
>CAZEWU010000235.1:0-2717 GCA_964516155.1 uncultured Caldisericota bacterium | reverse complement strand
AGACTCCATCCCCTGCGCCACCGTGGAAGCACTTTTATGCACTCTCGTTTCGGCATCCGGCGCAAGTAGCTGCCGAAGTTTCTCCATATCCATGACCAGACCATGTCGCGTTCCGGACTGATGACTTTCTCGCGCTCCCAGAACTCAGGCGGATGGTCTGTCATCTTCCCTTCGATCTCCCGCGGGGGAATCTCAAGATGCAGCAGTTCGTGCTTACATATCATCGCGACGACCTCGACGGGGGTGTCGGGATGATTAAGAAGCTGGTGGAGGTATACGGTCGCAGTCCCGGCCTCTTCATCCGTGCAGATGCAGGCGAGGTTGCCATAGTTCACGTAGAAGCAATCGACTTGCAGACTGATCTCTGGGAATGTAGATGCGCGCACATCCTGCATCACGTCACACAGGTCGAAAGCTGTGTATGGCAGACACGGCTCCATACGAGCCTTTCGCAACCGTTTAAGTTCTCTCCAATTTGTTTCTGCAATGATCATAGGTCACAGAAAAGGAACCTGCTGCAAGGTATCTGTCCGTAAGCTGTTGATCTACTCTCCATGCAGTCGGCTCACAAACACCGCGTCCGGTTTACCCCACACGCGTGGGGAATACATGACAGGGTGGTAGGCAAAATAAAAGACTTCCTGCTATATGCTTGATTTTACATCATGCAACGTGTACATTAAATCTGCGCATTACACGTTCGCTGTCATCGCTTCCGAATCGTGATCTGCAATGGCGTCGTGCGCTTTGTCTCTCGGTCGTAGACTAAGAGGTTAACGCCAGCATCGTCGGCAACAGGCTGGTAGAGACTCAGCCATCCTCTGAGCCTATGATCAGCCAGTTGCAGATCAAATTCTCGGCAATGCTGCCTTTTTGTCTCTCGCTGATTCTCCATTTTGCCATTGCATTTCCTGTGCCCGCAATGAAACCAGGGGGGTATAGGCGACTGAATAGGAGCCTCTAGTCAGTTCCCTCAAGGCAGAGCAGTTAGCCATCTAGTCCCCAGAAGCATTCGGCAGCGAGTCAATGGTCGGCTTTGGTGCTTCGCAAACTACGGACGTAGTCGGCTTCCAACCATCCAGCCATGCCGTAGTGTTCGCCCTCCAAGATGCGTATCTTCTTTAGTACATCGACGCCAAATCTGATGTCAATAACCTGCACCTTTGTACCATCTGGCACCTCTAATGCATCGCCCGATGCCTCCATTTGTTGTATTCCGATCCAGTCATTAACCACGCATGCTTCTGTAAGCCGAGAGTTCGCTTCGGGCGACTGACACACCCATGCGAATGCCTCACCCTTGCCATCCAACTGTCCTACTGAACCGATGGGAACAGAGTCTCCCGCCGTAGCTGAGTCAGGGTCAAGTGTTAAAGCTAGTATTCCGCCTATGGCAAGCACAATGAACACTGCAACGACGATCATTTTTTTCTTTGGCGTCCACTTTGTCGGCGTTCTTGTGGGTAATGGTCTTATCCCTGACGGTTGGGGCTGGCTGGCGGCTATAGGTGATAGAGGACCTTCACAAGCAACTCCCGCTTGCGTAGTGATCCTGAAGCGATTGGGCTGAGTCTGGTGCGATTGGATCATTACAACGACCGCAGTGTAGCCCTCCTTCCCGTTATGGAGTATCCTGACAGGCTTGCCGATCACTGGCAATTCAAGAAACGTCACGGGGACTTCTGGCAACTAACGCACTCTCTTCCTGATCACAGAACCAACCGTTCCTCTGACCTACGCAGCAAAAATGTACACATTATTTGTCATGCTGCGACTGATATCTTGTGATTTCTTTCAAAATCCACTAGGCTCATATAGCCCAAAGTTAAATGAAGTCTTTGTCTATTATAAAATACTTCTACATAATCAAATGTATCCCTCCTGGCTTCAGGATGTCAATCAGCACTGAAAATTGACCCGCCTTTGGCAATTCAAAGCAAGCTCACATGGCTGGGGCAAGACTCGGGTTCACGGCACATCCAATACTCAGGCCAACCACATCGCCTCAACGCTGATAGAGTCGGTTCAAACACAACGCTTCGTTTGCTAACCAGCGCATCAGTCTGCTATAATCCACGTGATGGCAGAGCTTGCTTGTCATCGCACCAATACTTCCGCCTTACTCAGAGTAGTTTTGGAGATATCCGGCCCTGCTGTCGGAATGGACGGAGGCAGTTCAAATGGAAGATCGCTGGCTTTCGGTTGATGAGATTGCGGTGTACCTCGGCATTACGAGAGACACCATATACAGGTGGATCGACAGTAAGAACATCCCGGTCCACAGGCTGGGCCGCCGCTGGAAATTCCGCAAAGAGGAAGTCGATGAATGGGTCAGAAGCGGCGGTGCTGACGACCGTGTTGCTGAAAACGAAGCTGATGCTTCGTGATGTGGGCGATATACTAACGAAATGAATGGATGACTCAACATGGCAGTCTTGGATATAAAGAAGCTCGAAGCCGATCTTTGGGAAGCTGCGGATCAGCTCCGGGCAAACTCGAAACTGACATCAACCGAATACTGCATGCCGGTGCTCGGTATCATATTCCTCCGTCACGCGGCCAACAGGTTCAACGCCGCGACTGCGGAGATAGAGGCCGACCAGGAAGCGGGCCGGATGCCCAAGCGACCGATTATTGCGGCAGACTACACCCGGCGGCGCGCGCTTTGGCTGCCCGAACAATCACGATATGACTACCTGGCAAACCTTACTGATGAC
>CAZEWU010000234.1:1793-2717 GCA_964516155.1 uncultured Caldisericota bacterium | reverse complement strand
CCACTCTTTCTTTACGTTCCAGCCCCGGCGCGTCATACGTCGGGGCTTTTTTGCTTCTGAATGAGGGATCAGCTTGTATTCATAGGGCTTTCAGGGTTTGTTTCCTTGCGGTGGCAGGGCAAACCTGTATACTAATAATGAAGTTATTCACAATCTCCTTTGACGCGAGCGGGGGTACGATGTGAAAAAGGTCGTAGAGTGTGTTCCGAATATCAGTGAAGGGCGGGATGCAGACAAGATCAAGGCCATTGTCGGAGTCCTGGAACGTCCGGGAGTCAAATTGCTGGATGTTTCCTCTGATGCCAATCATAACCGGACTGTCATCACGTGCGCGGGGGATCCCTGCGCAGTGTCTGACGCCATTGTTGATCTTGCGGCGGCAGCCGTAGCGCGGATCGACCTCAACCACCACACCGGCGCGCACCCGCGTATGGGCGCCATTGATGTCATCCCGTTTATCCCGGTTGCGGGAATGACGATGGCGGAGTGTTCCGCCGTGGCGGAACAGGCCGGGCAGCGTATCGGCGATGAGCTGCACGTGCCCGTTTATCTGTACGCGGAATCAGCCCGGGTGCCCCAGCGACGCAGACTGCCAACGATCCGCGAAGGAGAGTTTGAAGGGTTTGCCGCAAAGATCAAAGATCCTGCCTGGAAGCCGGATTTTGGTCCTGCGGAGCGTCATCCCACGGCCGGATGTGTCGCCGTTGGTGCGCGCAGCTTCCTCATTGCCTTTAACATCGACCTTGCGACGGATGATATTCATATTGCCAGACGGATTGCGAAAAGTATCCGTGAGTCTTCGGGCGGGCTCATGAATCTGCAGGCCAAGGGCATCTACCTCGAGGACCGCAAGCTGGCGCAGGTTTCCATGAACATTCTCAATTTTGAGACGACACCTCTCTATCGGATCTTTGAACTGGTAAA
>CAZEWU010000234.1:0-1783 GCA_964516155.1 uncultured Caldisericota bacterium | reverse complement strand
GCGGAAGCTGCACGGTACGGCGTCGGGATCGTCCAGAGCGAACTTATCGGTCTGGCGCCGGCGCAGGCGTTTATGGATGTTGCGTCGTATTACCTGCAATTGCCGGAGCTCAGCAGGAACGCTCTGGTGGAAACCAGGATATACGAGTAATCGGAGAAGGGGAACGGGAGGTAACAACCATGGTACAACCGGTCATTGCTGATCTGGTCATCCGTAATATCGGAGAACTGGTGACGATGAGGGGCGTCGATGAACCTGTCGTGGCCCCGGTGGAGAAAGATCTCGGCATCATCCGACGCGGCGAAATCGCGGTCAAGGATCGCAAGATCCTTTATGTCGGCCCGAAGGATTCGGGTGGCTATGCCCTGGGGCCGCAGACCATGATCATCGACGCCGAGGGCAAGGTTGTGACACCCGGGTTTGTGGACTCGCACACGCATGCCGTGTTCGCTGGTACACGAGAAGAAGAGTTCCTGATGCGTATGCAGGGAAAGTCATACGAGGAGATCCAGGCAGCGGGCGGGGGGATTGTCCGCACGGTGCGGGCGACCCGCATGGCCAGCGAGGAGAAGCTGCGGGATATCCTGAACCATAATATCTTCAAGCTCTCACGGTATGGCTCGACAACAGCCGAGATCAAGAGCGGTTACGGCCTGAACACCGAGGAAGAGATAAAGTTGCTGCGCGTCATCAAGGAAGTGGCGCTGGATACCGACATCCTGATCATCCCGACGCTTCTTGGCGCGCATGTCGTTCCGCCGGAGTATGTGGCAAGACGTCGCAAGTACGTCGATCTTGTTGCAAAAGATATGGTCCCCATGGTCCACGAGAACCATCTCGCGGTCTTTGTGGATGTGTTCGTGGATAATGGCGCTTTTACCCTGGAAGAGGCACGGGAGATCCTCAAGGCGGCGCAGGATTACGGGATGCCGCGCAAGATCCATGCCGACGAACTGAGCGATAGTCACGGTGCAGAGCTGGCAGCGGAAATGGGTTGTGTCAGCGCAGACCATTGCGACTGGACCAGCGAGCGGGGCATGAAAGCCATGGCGAAAGCAGGCGTTATCGCCACGCTCATGCCGGGGACCGTTCTCGCACTCGGCGGCACGAGGTTTGCCGATGCACGCGGTTTTATCGATCACGGCGTACCGGTGGCGCTTGCAACGGATTACAATCCCGGTACGTGCATGTGCCCAAGCCTGCTGCTGATCATGGCGCTGGGATGCCTGCATATGAAGATGACTGCTGAGGAAGTCCTGGTGGCGGCAACTATCAACGGCGCTGCCGCACTGGACCGCGCGGCCCAGACCGGTTCGCTCAAGGCCGGTAAGGATGCCGACCTGCTTGTGCTGGACATCGACAGTTACCGGGAACTTCCCTATCGTTTCGGTGAGAACTTCGTGCGGTATGTCGTGGCGGGTGGGGGCGTCATCAAGGCTCCCAAGGTGTTCAAGAAAAAGTACTTCAAGGAAGAAGAATAATGCAGTAACCGGGAGATCTGTGGAAACAGTGGTTTCCAGGTCTCCATTTAACTTGTGAACAAGGAGAGGAACATGGCAAATGTATTAGTCACGCCGCTGCATGACGAGCATATCAGGCTCGGGGCGACAATGGAAGAATTCGCAGGGTATGATATGCCGATCCAGTATCCGACCGGTATTCTTGAAGAGCACAAAGCCTGCAGGACGGCCGCCGGTCTCTTCGATGTTTCGCACATGGGGGAGATCGAGGTCAACGGCCCTGATGCTGAGAAGTTCGTAAGCTATATCTCGACCTGGGATGC
>CAZEWU010000233.1:0-2726 GCA_964516155.1 uncultured Caldisericota bacterium | reverse complement strand
TTCTACTTTGCGCCGCTTATTATCATGAGCCCGATTGCCGGGGCACTGGTGGACCGGTGGGATCGCAAGCTGACGATGGGCATCTCAGATGTGGCGTCCGGCCTTGGAACGGTCCTCATGTTGGTCCTTTATGTGACAGGACATCTGCAGATCTGGCATTTGTGCCTGACAGGAGCTTTGTCGGGGACATTTCAGGCGTTTCAGTGGCCTGCTTACCAGGCTGCCATCAGTACCATGGTCCCCCGCAAACACTATGGCCGTGCTGCCGGTATGATGTCGCTGGCTCAAAGCGGATCAGGCATTCTGGCACCTATTATCGCCGGTTCCATAGTTGCTGCATGGGGGCCTGCTCCTGTTTTTATCATCGACATCGTGACATTCTGTCTTGCTGTTACGATACTGTTCATCGTCGATGTCCCGCAGCCGGAACGGTCGCGGGAAGGAGAACAGGCGCGCGGCAGTCTGCGGAAAGAGACCGTGTTCGGCTGGCGGTATATTGTAGCCCGGCAGCCATTGTTTCAGCTTCAGCTCAGTTTTTTTGCCGCCAATCTGCTTGCCTCTATCTGTATGACGCTCTGGAATCCGATGATTCTTGCCCGCACCGGCAATAATTCAACAGTACTGGGAATTATTAATACGGTATCGGCGATCGGCGGTGTTGCAGGAGGGGCTCTCATGACAGCCTGGGGCGGGCCGAAGCGCAAGGTATGGGGTATTCTGTGGGGCATGATATCGGTCGCTCTCCTGGGGATCATGCTGATGGGATTTGGAAGGACAATCCCTGTGTGGCTCGTTTCGGGGTTCCTCGGCTCCTTTATCGTCCCTTTCATGAATGGGTGCAACGATGCGATCTGGCAGGCCAAGATACCGCATGACGTGCAGGGCAAGGTTTTTGGAACGCGTATGATGATTGCTCAGGTATCGGTTCCGGTCGCCATGCTGGTTGCCGGGCCCCTGGCTGATCAGCTGTTCGAGCCCGGCATGATGGCGAACGGCCGGCTGGCCCATGTGTTTGGCCCATTGACGGGGACCGGCCCCGGAGCAGGAATGGCGCTGATGTATGTTCTCTTTGGTGCAGCAGCGCTGGTTGTCGGAATCATGAGTGCTGCCAGTCGCAATATCCGTGAGGTAGAGTCCCTTCTTCCGGATTATGTTTCAGCAGAGGAACAATCGGCGGAAGTGCAGCCCGAAGCTGTTTCCACTAACGTGTCCCCGGCGGGTGAATAAGATCAGACAGACGCTTCCGCAGGTTCCTTTGTGATGGAAAGAGCAGTGTTCCAGTGCATGTTGCTGACCCACTCGAATTTGTAGAATTCTTCACCACGCATGAAATCAAAAACGCGGTACCCGCTCTGGTGAACATACCGGAACAGCTGTTCGCGGAGCAGCGTTGTTACGGAGAACTCGCGGTATTCCGGATCATAAGATGAGATCCAGTCATACAGGGTCTCCCGGTAACTGAAGCAGATGATGTAGGATACCAGACGATCGCCATGGCGTGCCGTGAAGATGCGCAGATGGTCATGAGATGCCAGCAGTGGCAGAGCATCGCGAACGAAGCCCCGCCCTCTCCCGTCAAGAAATGGACTGCGGTGGGCATCTGCACTGTTGCGCTGTTGCGCTATCGCTTCCATTTCATCGAGCAACGACGGAGGTGCGGCGCTTATGGTATCAAAGCAGAGCGACAGCCCTGTATCCGCCGCGTGGTCATGAGCTTTCCGGAGGTTCTTGCGCATATTCCGGCTCAGTTCTTTTTCATAGGTGGCGGCATCGCATGTGACCGGCAGGAACGGGCATCCTACCGTGCGATCGCTCTGCGCATGAAACCGGGTTCCGGAGCACAGAGAAAGTGCTGCTGCGTTATCAGGTGCTCCTTCGGGGATCTCCCGCAAGAAAATACTGTCCCAATCCTGTTCATGGTCCAGCAGATACCGCCAGAGTCCCCGGGATGCGTCGTTATCGTTTTCCATACAAAGAAATCCCGCATAATCCGACAGGCCTTCGCCAAGAAAGTGGACCACGCGTCCTCCTTCCTGCGTCTGATCCTGCCGTAGAAACAGAGGTGCAATGCCGACGCATTGCTCTCCGCGTCGTGCGGTAAGAATATACAGGCTGGTATCGCTGCCAAACCAGCGCCACCACGTGAAAAGCCACGAAAATGTCAATTGTGGTGAACTTACGCTGTTCTGCAGCGCCAGTGCGTCCCATGCCGGCTCCAGCATCCGGAACTGCTCTGCAGTCGTGAGCCGTTCAACTGAAACAGTATCACCCATACATCCTCCGATTGTTCTGCCTTTCAGTTGTTATAGCGCAGGTACCCTGCGGAGGGAAGAGGCTTGTCAATATTCCATGAAAAAGCGCTGATTCAGCATGTCGGGAGACAGAATAGCAAAGCGTTCCGTTTTTTTCAGAAACGGTACAGGGCCCATCAGAGCATATACTGCAGCCATTTCTGGGAGGTGATCGGCTGCTTAAACGGGACTTGACATCTTTTCTAGATTTTGTTTTGTCGTAAAGTATTGACATCAGGAGTTACACCTATTTTGTCAAAGGAGATGGCAATGGCTGGAACAACGAAGAAGTCAGGAACGACGGCGAAGAAAGTGCTTGTTGCATCAGGACAGCCGAAGAAGGATGTCGCGGCCCATCCCGTGAAGTGTGGCTGTGGTTGTGGCGCAAAAGCAGCTGCAAAGCCAGCTGTTAAAGTCGTACCCGCTGCAAAGAAA
>CAZEWU010000232.1:0-2753 GCA_964516155.1 uncultured Caldisericota bacterium | reverse complement strand
TGGCAGGATCATCGATCTTCAAGACGTTTGCAGGGGACTTCTTCCAGACGTTTATGATCAGCAATGCCGGAGGAACCAGTGTTGCTGCGGATCTCAAGGGTGGCAAGGTTAGCGTTTCTCCGGAGCAGGTGCTGGCATGGAACCCCGATGTCATTATTCTGACCTCATATACGGCGGACAGTCTTAGCAGCGTCCTGGCAAACCCCAAGATTCAGGACGTTACAGCCGTCCGGACTCATCGCGTTTATGTCATGCCAAGCTATGTCACCTCCTGGGATATGCCTGTTCCGGAGTCATTCCTCGGAACGATGTGGCTTGCTCAGAAACTATATCCTGATCAGGTGAAATTTGATATGAAAACGGAAGTCAGCGAGTTCTACAAGGAATTCTATCATTTTACAGTTCCTGCGGCCGATCTTGCCGATCTTTCCAGGTAATGCAGGTTATCAGAGACACACAACCATCAGTGCATGTGCAGGACCTCGGTTTCTCTTATGGAGAGACTGAGGTCCTGCGGGATCTGACGCTGTCGATCGGGCCCAGGGAAATCTTTGCTATCGTAGGGCCCAATGCTGCCGGAAAGACAACCCTCCTGCGATGTATCCAGCGGATCCTGAAGCCGACCGCGGGAACTGTATATGTGGACGGGCGTGATATAAGCGCTCTGACTGTCAGGAGCCTGGGAACGTTCCTTGCCTCTGTTCCCCAGTCCCATACCCCCGTCTTTCCCTATACCGTGCGGGATGTCGTATTGATGGGAAGGAATCCTTATCTCGATTCTTTTCACGAGCCTGGTCCTGACGATGTCGCTGCTGCCGAAAAAGCCTTGGAAGAACTCTCCATTCAGGATCTGGCGGATCGCCCCTACACGGATCTTTCTGGTGGACAGCTGCAACTCGTGCTGCTGGCCCGTGCTCTGGCTCAGCAGACCGGCATTCTGCTGCTTGACGAACCAACGGCGCATCTGGATTTCCGCAATCGCCACGTTGTTTTCCAGCGTATCCGCAGGCTTGCCGACGTACGCGGGCTTACGGTCGCCATGACTGTTCACGACCCGAATGACGCTATGCTGTATGCGGACCGGGTGGCTCTTGTGGCCGATGGGCGGGTGACAGCCGTCGGAACTCCCGGCGCTGTTCTGACTGCAGAGAACCTTGAGCGGCTGTATGGGATGAAGGTAGACATTGTCACTGATGGGCGGCGGCGTGTCATCATCGCCGGGGATCCTGACGAAGAATAAGCGGAGCGGATGGAGCGTTGCTGCTTTGCTGGCAGCATTCCTGGCCGTTGTGCTGCTGTCGTTCTGCTTCGGGCGCTACCGCGTAGGACCGTTTACTGTTGTTAAGGCGCTTGCAAGCCATTTCCTTCCCATTGCCCGAACATGGGATCCAACGGTCGATACGGTGGTGTGGCAGGTCCGGTTTCCAAGAATCCTTGCCGCTTCGCTGGTCGGGGCTTGCCTTGCGGTAGGCGGCGCTGTATTCCAGGGGCTGTTTCATAATCCTCTGGTCTCACCCTATGCACTGGGCGTTTCTTCTGGAGCAAGCCTGGGTGCGGCAGTTGCAATTCTGCTGGGCGCCGCTCCTATCATCATCGAAACGTCTGCATTTGCTTCCGGTGCTCTGGCGGTAACGCTGACCTGGCTGGTAGCGCAGTCGAGCCGTGATCGAAGCCAGACAACGCTGGTACTTGCGGGAATCGTTGTTGGAAGTCTGTTTGCGTCGCTGGTCTCAGGAACGCAATATATCGCTGATCCCAATACGAAGCTGCCGCAGATCGTTTTCTGGATCATGGGTTCTCTGGCATCTGTGCAATGGACGGACATCTTCCGGGCTGCGCTCATCGCTGTTCCCTGTATGATGGTTCTGGTCCTGCTCCGCTGGAAGATCAATATCCTTTCGATGGGGGACGAAGAAGCTGCTGCTCTTGGTGAAGATCCCCGGGTCATGCGCTTCGTGCTTGTTGCAGTTACGACATTGATGACGGCGTCGACGGTCTCTCTCGCCGGCGTCATCGGCTGGGTCGGTCTGGTTGTTCCTCATATCGCGCGCAATCTCTTTGGTCCTGACTATCGCAGGCTGCTGCCGGCTTCTATTATCCTGGGTGCACTGTACATGCTCATTATTGACGACCTGGCCCGCACTATCACAATGGCTGAGATTCCACTCGGTATCCTGACCGGAATCGTCGGCGCCCCCGTCTTTGCTCTTCTTCTGCGGCGGAACTGGAAACGTTAACTCTGCGGCGTCTTCAGAAAAGTTTCGAGGTCATCTGCAGCGGCATACCCCGGTTTTTCTACAATCAGAGTACAATGGTCTGCGTGGCTGCGCCATTCCTGCATCTGCGTCCATGTGATCCTGACTTTGTCTTCCTGTGGAGAAACAGAGCGGTTACTATTTCTGTCGCTTGCCAGACATATGCTCAGGGGAGGCAGCAAGACGATGGTACGAATATCGAGGACATCTGATCGGACGGTCGGCGGCGTTGCCTGGCGGGGAAGGATGGTTCCATCGATGATGACGGGACAGCCCGAGGCGGCCAGGTCGCAGACAAGAGCCAGCTGATGCTGGAGCACCACAGCATAAAGGTCCGCTTCACATCCCTTCCAGCGTTCACGATCCTGGTGAAGAAGCATGTGAAACGCATCATCCACATGGATGACGATTGATCGGGAAAATCTCTTGTGGGCTGCACATGCGAGGGTCGTTTTTCCGCTCGCCCGTGGCCCTGTAATAATAAGTATACTAAACATC
>CAZEWU010000231.1:0-2759 GCA_964516155.1 uncultured Caldisericota bacterium | reverse complement strand
TGCGTCTGAAGATCATGGCGGCCAATGATGGATATGCACGTAACGGGCTGCGCGTGCTGGCTGTTTCCATGCGCCGGCTGACGAAGGATGTGGCGTTGCCGGCCAGTATGAGCGCATATACGCCGGAACTGGTCGAGCGGGACATGACCTTCCTGGGCCTTATTGCAATGGCGGATCCGCCGCGTCCCGAAGTCGCTGCGGCTGTTGATGAATGCTATCACTCCGGCATACGCATCATCATGATCACCGGAGATTATGGCCTGACGGCCGAGAGCATCGCGCGGCGTATCGGGATCATCCGGGGAGAGCACCCCCGCATCCTTACCGGCGTTGAACTGGGAAAGATCAGTCAGGACGCCCTGAAAGAAGCGCTGCGCGGCGAGGTGGTCTTTGCCCGCGTTGCTCCGGAACAGAAGCTGCAAGTCGTCAGCGCGCTCCAGGAAATGGGGAACGTCGTCGCTGTCACCGGCGATGGCGTCAACGATTCGCCCGCCCTCAAGAAGGCGGACATCGGCGTGGCGATGGGCATCTGCGGGACCGACGTAGCGAAAGAAGCTGCGGACATGATCCTGACCGACGATAACTTTGCTTCCATCGTCAGTGCCATCGAAGAGGGCCGGGCCGTCTACAACAACATCCGCAAGTTTATTACCTATATCCTGAACAGTAACATCCCGGAGGCTGTACCGTTCATCATCTACCTGTTCTCACGGGGGACGATCCCGCTTGCTCTCACCGTCATGCAGGTGCTTTCGATCGATCTTGGAACGGATATGGTCCCCGCGATCGGGCTGGGGAGCGAACCTCCCGAAGCCGGTATTATGGATCGTCCGCCGCGTTCGCAGAAGGAGCCTCTCCTGAACTGGGCGGTGCTGGCCCGTGCCATCTGGTATGGCACGATCGAGTCGGCTACTGCAATGGCGTCGTTCTTCTTCCTCTACCGGTTGTACGGCTGGCGTCCGGGCATGCCGATGGCGGGTTCGGGGAACGTCTATCAGATGGCTACGACCATGACGCTGGCGGCTATCGTCTTTACGCAGATTGGTGTAGTATTCAATTGCAGGACGGAGCGTGTTTCCATTTTCAAGGTTGGGTTCTTTACCAATCGTATGGTGCTCATCGGGATAGCCTGCGAGCTGTCCCTGCTCTCCCTGTTTACATATGTGCCGTTCTTGCACGGGTTGTTCAATACGGCGCCGCTCAGTCTGCGTGCCGTAGCGCCTCTCCTGATCTGGACACCGCTGATGTTCCTGACAGACGAGGTGCGGAAGGCGTTCCTCCGCAGACGGAATCAGCCGCGCTGCACAACATAGGTAGAGTAGAAGTCGGGACAGGAGGTCTCATCCATGAAAATTATTATTGTAGGCTGCGGACGGATAGGGTCCGGACTGGCGCAGACCCTGAGCCGGAGCGGTCATACTGTTACCGTTATTGATGTGAATCCGTCGGCGTTTGAACTGCTTCCCTCATCGTTCAAGGGACAGAAGATCGTTGGTGTTGGTTTTGACCGTGATGTGCTGCTTCAGGCCGGGATCGAGCGGACGGACGCTCTGGCGGCGGTCACCTCCAGCGACGAGGCAAACGCCGTCATCGCGCGCCTTGCCAGCCAGGTCTTCCGCGTACCGAAGATCGTCGCTCAGCTGTATGACCAGCGCAAGGCCGAGATCTACAACCGTCTTGGCCTGCAGACCATCGACTCGACGGCATGGGGGATTCACCGGGCGGCCGATCTGCTCTGCTATTCACCGCTGAACACCGTTATGAGCATCGGCAGCGGCGGCGTGGAGATCGTGGAGGCGGAAGTCCCCGCGCTCCTGGTGGGCCGCACGGTCCGGGACCTGACCGTGACGGGTGAGATCGTGGTCATGGCTATCAACCGTCGCAACAGGACCTTCCTGCCGTCGCTGGGCACCGAGTTCGAAGACCGGGATGTCCTCCATATCGCGGTCGCCGCAGGATCCAGTGAACGGTTGCGGGGTCTGCTGGGCCTTGCCCTGACGGAAGGAGAGTAAGACGATGAATGTGATTATCGTGGGCGGAGGTCAGGTCGGTTCGTACCTTGCTTCCCTGCTCCTGAAAGATGGACATCATGTACGGGTCGTGGAGATGCGCGACAAACAGCTGGGAAATCTGCGGCGTGATCTGCCGGCGGAGGACGTGGTTGCGGGCAATTTCACGGACCCCGCCACGCTGGAAGCCGCCGGTATCAGCGAAGCGGATGTTGTCGTGGCGGTGACGCCGACCGACGAGGGAAACCTGGTCGTCTCAACGCTGGCGCGATTTGAGTTTGGCGTAAAACGGGTCATCGCCCGCGCCAACAATCCCAAGAACAGCTGGCTGTTCACTCCCGAAATGGGCGTGGACGTGGGACTGACGGAGCCCGATCTGATAGCACACGTGGTCGCGGAAGAGATGTCCCTGGGCGACATGATGACGCTGCTCCAGCTGCACAAGGGCAAGTATTCCCTGGTGCAGGAGAAGGTGGCTCCTGCGTCGCCGGTCGAAGGCAAGCAGCTGCAGAATGTTGCGCTGCCGTCGGACTGTGTCCTGGTCGCCATCATCCGTGATTCCAAGCTTCTCCTCCCGCACGGGGATACCACCCTGCTTGCCGATGATGAGATCCTGGCCATCGCCAATGTCTCGCAGGCGCAGGCGCTGGCCGCCATGCTGAAACCGGTGCAGTAATCGCCGGTTCCATCCTGCCGGGTATGCAAAGGGGTCGATCGTGGTTGCGGTCAGCCCCTTTTTTCATACGACGG
>CAZEWU010000230.1:0-2761 GCA_964516155.1 uncultured Caldisericota bacterium | reverse complement strand
CATATTGCAAGACCTTCTGTCTCAGCCAGTTGAGCGCCATAAGCTCAGTCGAGGCATCCCCGGCCTTGCCATCTGCAATTGATGAAGCATCCCCTGCAGGAGAGTACAGGATGCGTGATCGTCCTTTGCCTGGCGTTACCTCATGCTCAAGGCGAAGAAAACCGCGCTGATAGAGATCATGCAGGATATCATATGCCGTCCACTTGCTTACCTTCATCTCGCGCGCAACGTCCTCATAGGAGACAGCCTGCCTTCGAGCCTCGTACAAGCTTTCCAGCGAATGCAGAAATTCCCGCTGACGTGACGTGAGCTTTCCTGTCGAACCCGGAAGCGCATCTTCGTTCATGCAATCACCCCTTTCTCGACACTGGATTCCAAGAAAAGTATACAAAAAAACCAAAGAAATCAACAAGACCAAAAATAACAGTACGAAAAAACGATGAAAGATCGGGAGGGGGATTACAGCTTGTTGGCTTCAGCGATCAGCGTGTCGATAAACGCCGAGGGGGCGACATTGCGGACCGGCTGGCCTTTTATGAACAGAACTCCCTGGTCGCGACCGCACGCAATACCGATATCGGCGTTCCTGCCTTCGCCGATGCCATTGACCACGCAGCCCATGAGCGCCACAGTCACAGGACTGGTTATCTCGCCCAGCCGCTCTTCGAGCTGAGATATCAGAGGCAATATTTCCGGCACCTCACAGCGCCCACATGTCGGACAGGAAACGATCTGGGCGCCTCGTCTGCGCAAATCCATCGCTGCAAGAAGCATCCAGGCGGCATCGACTTCCAGGCCGGGATCGCCGCTGATTGAGTATCGTATGGTGTCTCCGATGCCGTCGAGAAGCAGCGTTCCGATGCCAGCGCTGCTTTTGATCAGCGACTGCCGGAGCGGCCCCGCCTCGGTCACGCCCAGATGCAGTGGATAGTCGCTGGCCCCTGCCACCAGGCGTACCGCCTCGACCATCTCACGGACATCGCTGCTTTTCACCGAGACGACGATATCGTGAAAATCTTCTTCCTCGAGCAGCCTTGCCTCGACAAGCGCTTCATCCGCAAGCGCGCGGGCTCTCTGTGAACGCGACAGTGCGGGATCCATCGACCCGAGGTTCGCCCCGACCCGGATAGGTACAGACGCCGATTTCGCTGTTCTGGCGACTTCCCGTACCATGGCAGGGTCCTTGATATTTGACGGATTCAAGCGAATTTTGTCTACGCCCGATTCGATGGCAGCAATGGCAAGGCGCGCATCAAAGTGAATATCTGCGACAAGCGGCATTGAGACCTCTTTCCTGATCTCGCGCAACGCCCGCACCGCTTCCATGTCTTTGACCGCCAGCCGCACGAGCTCACAGCCGTGTTCCTCAAGCTCGTGGATCTGGCGCACGGTCGCTGCGACATTCCTGGTGTCTGTCTTGGTCATTGTCTGCACCAGGACAGGGTGATCCCCTCCGATGAAACAGCGACCGACTCTGACAGCGCGGGAGATACGACGTTTCATGGCTAGTGGATGAAGATCCCCGCTACGTCTTTGATAGAGATCAAAACCATGATGCCGAGCAGGACAAAAAGACCGACGCCTTGGATCGTCCCCTGCCGTTCAGGGGAGATGCGCCGGCGAAGCACAGCTTCCGCCAGCAGAAACAGCACCCATCCTCCGTCCAGCGCAGGGATCGGGAGAAGCTGCGTCAATCCGATAGCCACCGAAATGATGCCCGTCAGCCACAGCAGGCTCATGAAACCGCCCATGGCGGCCTCGCCGGTCATGCGGGCGATACCGATAGGACCGGTCAACGACTGTACACCTCTTTTGGTGAACAGGAGGGGAAGCGCCTTGACGTAGGTAACGACATACTCGCCGGTAAACGTCAGAGCCCGCCACGTCGCTGCCGGCAGATGATAGCGGACATAGCCGGGCCCATACCCGATGGCCACATAGCCGAGCTCCGGGTTCATGGCGGGAGTCACAAGGACATCCACCTGCGCGCCGTTCCGTGCGACCCGGATGTCGATCTGCTGGTTCTCATGAGCACGGACATACGATGAGATCTGATCAAAATCCTTCATGGCAACGCCATCGATGGCAAGGATATTGTCACCTGTTCTCAGCCCGGCCGTTTCTGCAAGCGATGACGGCGTTACGGTCTCGACCAGCGTAGATGCACGCGGATCGCCCAGCGTAGAGAAAACGATGGTGAAGATGAGAAAAGCCAGGATCAGGTTGCCCAGCATGCCGCCGACCATCGTGAACAGGCGGGCCCACCATCCCTTTGTATAGAAACCATCTGGAGCATCATAATCAGATTCCATGCCCTTGATCTTGACATATGCCAGAATAGGGAGCGCGTTGATCTTGAAGACCGTGCCATGCCACGTCCGCGACCAGACAGGCCGTCCAAACCCGAGTCCGAATTCCTCGGTCTGAGTATGAGAAGCCCTGGCGGCAAACATGTGCCCGCCTTCATGAAACAGTGTCGCCAGAGTGAAGCTGAATACGAAAGCCAGTATTGTCACGAGTATCTGCACTGTTCAGACTCCTTCCCGGTTTCCCGGCCGCTCTCCATATCGTGCACCATACCACTGCTCTGCAAGCTGACGGCCAAGATCTACGGCTTCGATATGACCATGGACAGTTCGATCAAGAGCCGTATTGTCAGTCTTTCCAAGAACGTATTGCAGGGTTGCTACTATATCGCCGAATGTTCCTTGTTCACCAAGGAAACGTGAAACGGCTACCTCGTCAGCGCCAAGGAGAGCCA
>CAZEWU010000229.1:0-2772 GCA_964516155.1 uncultured Caldisericota bacterium | reverse complement strand
CGGACACGATATGGAAACTGTCCGGGCCGCTTTCGCCGCAGTAGATCATACCTGCGGTCGCCCAACCATTGTGATCGCACACACAGTCAAGGGCAAAGGCGTCTCGTTCCTCGAGGACAAGGAGGGCTGGCATGGCAAAACGCTCAAACGCGAGGAATTTGAGCGTGCCGTCCGGGAGCTCGGCCCCGTCGACCTGTCGCTTCGGGGTACTATCACGCCGCCCGGGGCCGGAGTCCCCGCCCTCTGGACGCCGGCGCCGGCTGCACCGCCCGAGGCGGATGTGGTCGTTTCGCCGCGCGAAGCATACGGCCGAGCTCTCGTGGAGATCGCCCCCACGCACCCGGACATGGTCGTCCTTGACGCTGAAGTCAGCAACTCAACGTTTGCCGCCACATTCCGGGACGTCTACCCTGAACGTTTCTACGAGATGTATATCGCCGAACAGAACATGGTGTCCACAGCGCTCGGGCTCAGCACGCGCGGCAAGATTCCCTTCGTGTCTACCTTTGCAGCGTTTTTCTCCCGTGCATTCGACCAGGTGCGCATGGCGCAATACGCGCTGGGACGGGCCAACATCAAATTCACCGGTTCGCACGCCGGCGTCGCCATCGGTCCGGACGGACCGTCGCAGATGGGACTGGAAGATATTGCGCTGTTCCGTTCCCTGCTAGACAGCGTTGTCCTGTACCCTGCAGATGATCTGTCAACAGTCGCCCTGGTGCAGAAGATGGCCGACTGGCACGGCATCTGTTACCTGCGCACAACCCGTCAGGTCATGCCGCGCCTGTATGGCACCGGCGATGTCTTCACCATCGGAGGCAGCAAGACCCTGCGATGCAGCAGGAACGACAGGGTCACCATCGTAAGCGCCGGCGTCACTTTGCATGAAGCTCTCGCAGCAGCGGATACCCTGGCGGCAGATGGGATCAACGCCCGCATCATCGACCTCTACAGCGTCAAACCGCTGGACAGCGCCACGCTTCATCGCGCAGCAACCGAGACCAACACCGTTATTACCGTCGAGGATCACTATCCGGCGGGAGGAATCGGGGAGGCAGTTGCTTCAGCTCTCAGCGACGTCGGGACGCCCGTCTTCTCGCTTGCCGTACGCAAGCTTCCCATGAGCGGCACCCCGGGCGATCTGCTGGCATTTGAGGAGATCGACGCTGCAGCGATCGTACGCCTGGTCCACAGTCTCTGAGAACGACCGAGGCTACGGCTCGCGCAGTTCTGCGCGCAGCAGATCCATATAGAGAATGTCAACACGGCGCCCATCGCGGGCGCTTGCTTCACGCAGACAGCCGGCATCCCGGAATCCCAGTTTGCGATACGACGCGACAGCCCGTGGATTACAGGAAAGAACGGTAAGGAAGATCGTATGCAGCTCTAGCATCTCGAATCCTATGCGGCAGAGCAGATACATGGCTTCGCTGCCATAGCCGTGGCCCCGGTTCTGTTCCTCTCCGATGAGAATGCTCGCCTCGCCGCGTCCGACGACAAGCTGCAGTCTCTTGAGGGAACAGCGGCCGATAAGCTCGCCCGACGCAACAAGATGGATACCAAACCGCCGCCCATCTTCTGATACCGTAGCGCGGTCATACTCAGACTGCACGGACTCCAGGCTGGGCGCCCGCCCATATCCCTGAGTGAGGCGGGTCACTTCACGATCATTGGCCCACTTCCAGTACAATGGCACATTGCTGCGCTGCTCCGGTGCAAGAAAGACAAGTTTTCCCCCGATCACCCGAGGTATATCCTCCATGAACGCCCCTCCCCTGAGAAACAGTCTGCTTTTGCAACAAGTTGTTTCTTTGTATTCAGTCGTCGAGCGTAACTTCCCGGGTTGAAGCAGCGTGATCACGCATCTCTTTTACCGTCCTGCCTGCCACCTTCCGGATGGCACGCATCGTCGCCGTCACCTGCACATTTATGTTCCGGGCCTTGCCGGCAACGCACAACACCGCATCAACGACCCTGGAGATCTTTTCGCTGACCGTTCCGACCCTGGTCGCCGCCTGGTTGAACTTCTCCTCGGAGACCTCCGTCGCCTCTACTACATCAGCCAGTTTCGCCTGCAGGTCTGTCAGCTGCTGTTGCATCTCCTGCAATTTCGGTCCTGCCTGACGGGCGAGCTGAGTGACCTTGATGCCTGTGACAAGAACGCCGGCAGCAATAACAACCGCTATGAAACCGATCAGGATAACAAGCAGCCACAATGGATCCATACGTACTACCTCCCAGGAGAAAAAGTCTCCGCTGCTTTGCATGATACACGGAACATGCGGATTTGCCAGTATACGGCTTCCGGCCGCGCCGGCGTTCTTTACGGCGCCCGCCCAGGTACACCGGCACACAGCAAATGCCTGTATTAAAGAGGGGTACGACATCCGAACGAGAGCATCGCGGAGCACTGCCGTTCCCGGCGGGATACTATCGTATTTCTGAAGAAAATTGTCGTTTTTATCAGGAACAGAAAGCATTTGCAGCATTTTAAAATCATGACGATCATTCATAATTAGCACTCTTTCAATTCGAGTGCTAATGCGTATACCAATAAGTGCAACCGGGAACGCCGGAAGGAGGACCCAGATGCTCATTGAAACAGATGGCCGGCTAAGCCGGCAGTACGAAAAAGAGACAGCTATGGAGGCTTGTAATAATGGATAGCAATGAGAATATGAATCATACAGAAACAACCGACCCGTTTGCAGCGATGAATTGCATGATCAAAGGAATGTTCGGACCCGGCTTCCGGTTTCACGCCGATCTCGG
>CAZEWU010000228.1:0-2772 GCA_964516155.1 uncultured Caldisericota bacterium | reverse complement strand
GATATGTGAGCACATGCAGCTGAGTTAAATTGGTATAACAATGAACCAGCCATCATATCGGCTATGATCTCTGGTATGTATTTAATAGCTTCAACTTATGATTTTCGAATGAAAGTTATGCTTTTTGAGAAAACTCTCAGACTTGAGATCTTGGCACGAGATGTTAAGAAATAGCTCGGTTCTGAAAGTACACATTGCGTGAGGATATCTGAAGTTGGTCAAAACTACAGATATCATGTGAAGATCTAAATGAAAGACCATTAATAATGTTCCATGTGGAATATAACTATCAGAAAATCCAGAAATTTCAGATCAAATTTAAAAGGGAGAGAATCACATTGTGATACTCTTCGAGGGTGTCAGATCTTTAGTGTAAAGGGCAAGCATCAGGTTTTTCGGGCTTTTGGAACCGATCAGTTATCGCTGAAATCAACGATACTAGAAAAGCGTCGCTACGCAACAACGTATTAAATCGACATGGATTCTACTATGCCCGAATCACCATAACTGGACATTTAGCAGCCCTGACAACCTTGTCGGTAACGCTACCGATGAGGTGACTCAGGATGCCTGTCTTGCCATGGGACGCAATAACAATGAGATCAAGCTTGTTTGTCTTCTGTTCATCCAATAAAACCTCAGCAGGTACTCCATTCTTAACTTCAAAGGAGATGTCTACCTTCGTTGATCCCTTCAAGGAATTAATGGTTTTATTGAGCTTGTCTGTAGATGCTTTCATGCTTTCATTTTTTAACTGCTCAATTGCCTCATTGCTAATACAATAATCAGCTGCACACTGCTGCATATTCTCATCAATTACATGCAAAAGAACAATCTTGGCATTATACTGTGATGCAATATCAACAGCTATTTGTAATGCCTTATCCGAGTGTTGCGAAAAATCCGTTGGAACGAGAATTATTTTGGGTGAGAACATGATAACAAACCTCCCTGTATTGGATTCGTCCAGCGTGAGGAGCCATAGAAGATAGCATGATAATAGGAATGAAATGTAAGCATTCAAGGCAGAAGGTTAATTATTATGAAAATTAAGGAAGATTTCGTGTCATGTGTGACGCTCTGACATGGAGTGCTTTGTTACCGGGGAACTCTCCATGGTCGATTCGGCCTTGATTTTCCTCGCGAGCGCGTCCTCTAACCTGGAGATATAGGATGAACCTGCTCAGTGCAAAATCCCCCGGAAACAGAGGAATCGTACCCCCTGCATCCTTGATTATTTCAGCATTCTTCGGGGACTCTGCAGCACCACCCGCAGATCTTTTTTCCACGGGCAGGATATATCCCTGCGCGCAGAAGGCGACCTGATTGAGCGGCTGCAGACATGCTGCAATTCCAGTCCCAGGCTCGATCACCCGGCATCAATTCGCCGCCGCTCCCTCGTCACATGTATGGCAGCCCATCTTAGTAAAGCAAGACGCTGTCATCGCCTCCGCCCGCAACACTCCCCATCGTTGAAAGACGGCTGATCGCCTCCGGGTTGCCGCAGACCTCCGCGTCGAGGAACGTAAGCGTCCATGTGAAGATGTCGTTTTTGGAGGCATCGTCGAACCCGTGTGTCACGCCCGAGAGTGCAACCAGCCTGCGGGTTCCGGTGAGGCGCGACATGCCGATCTCCGTTTCCCTGACCGGCGCGGTCGTGTCCGATGTCCCGCTGATGCCGAGGAACGGTAGATTGATGCCGTCAAGCCCTTCCTGGTCACGTCCGAATGCAGGCAGGATCGGCTGCCCGAAATACGGCACGTAGCCGACCGCCGCCTTGATCCGCGTATCGCGGGTGACCTGTTTCCACGACGCCCCGATGTCGAAGTATGAGGTCGTCAGGCCGGCGCCGCCCAACAGCATCATTGTCTCGCCGCCCATGCTCACCCCGAAGCCGCCGATCTGTGTCTCATCGATGTGATCTTGCCATTGCGGATGCGCGAGAACGAGGTCGAGCGCCGCGGATATCGAAAGCGGTCGCAGAGCCTGCAGCGCCGTGAAGTTGTCCAAGTGTGACGCCACTTCAATAGCGTCGCCTAGATTGTCGATATTGAGGTCGGAAAAGCGAAAGTCGCCGTGAAACGGGGCGATTACAACGTAACCGTAACTCGCTAAAATGGACAGTGCTGAAATGTAGTCTTCGGAGGAGATCGGACTGTTGCCTAAGCCATGCGAAAATGCAACCACCGGATAATGAGCCGAGGCGTCCGCAAATAACGGTGGCCCCGATCCGGTCTGCATGCGTGGCACGACATCCCCGGTCGGCAGCAGATAGTCGGGACTGGGATTGTCGGCCGTAGTGGGATAGAACACGAGCACCACGAACTCGACCGGCTGTCCGGCAAAATCACCGTAGAGATTCGAGTCCTGTGGCGCGGTCACCGTGGCGATCAGCGTATTTCCAGGGTCCGTAAGCAGATCGCTCACATAATGCCCTGTGCCTTCCCAATAGCTCGTCACGTCCTCCACTTGATCGAAATCCTGAGCGACGTTGCTGCACGCAACCGCATAGGGACCCGGCAACGGCAAGGGCTGTACGACGGCGGTCGGCGCCGAGGCGTCCGGCGAAATGTTGCTGCTGCCGCCACCACCGCATGAAGCTGCGAAAGCACATACCAAAAGTACAAGGGGCACAAGTACGAGTCTGGCATGTTTCGATGCGATCATGATAGATCCCTCCTTTTTAGCAACCCCCGGAATGCAGTTGGATTTATCACCATGACAAGATACACAGGGCAGATACTCACCGTGACAAGAGGCGTGACACCTAAT